>JALRGZ010000223.1 GCA_023253295.1 Flavobacterium sp. | reverse complement strand
ATTGGATGGAGAGCCTTCTTACGAAGGAATTCCTCATGGTTTACACGATACTTTGCAACCTAAATGGAAAGATCAGGATTTAAGAAGATATGCGTATTGGTCAGTTTTTGCTGGAGGTGCTGGTTTTACATATGGAAATAATGCGGTAATGCAAATGTTTCATAAAGGCGAAAAGAAAGGCGCTTATGGAAACAAAGCCATCTGGAGTGATGCTATCCATGATCCTGGAGCAAGTCAAATGCAGTATGTGAAAAAATTAATTTTAGAACATAATTATTTTGACCGCATTCCGGATGAATCAATTGTTGTAAATCAAGGGGGAAAATACGATTATTTAGCTGCAACCAGAGGGAATGATTATGCTTTAGTGTATACCTACAATGGGAAAAATATGAAATTGAATATGGATAAAATTCAAGGGGCTAAAGTAAAAGCTTCTTGGTTTAATCCAAGAAATGGTGAGGAAAAATCTATTGGTGAGTTCCAGAACGAAGGGGTATTAGATTTTGATCCACCAGGAGAAAAAGTAGATGGAAACGACTGGGTTTTGGTTTTAACTTCAAAATAATTGATTGATGCATTTTATAAAAAAATATTTAGTACTCTGTTTGGTATGTATTTCCACATTGGCTATAGCCAAAACTAAAAATGAGGGATGGATTAACATCTTGAACGAAGGAGGAAACAACAAAGGAATTTTGTGTACCAAAGCCATTCAGAAAGCCATTGAAAAAGCGGCTGCCAATGGTGGAGGAACGATCTTTTTTCCTACTGGAAATTATTTGACAGGACCTATCCAATTCAAAAGTAACATTAGTATTTATCTGGATGCCGGAGCTGTTTTGAAATTCTCTGACAATTTTGATGACTATTTACCTTATGTCGAAATGCGTTACGAAGGTTTGATGATGAAAACATTTAAGCCATTGTTTTATGCCAAAGATGTAGAGAACATCAGTATTCAGGGAAGAGGTATAATAGATGGACAAGGTAAAGCCTGGTGGAATGAGGTGTACCGAATTGAAACGGCCAAAGGTCCAATTCCTCCAACAAAGTACCAAACCATGTGGGTGGAACAAAATCCGGGAATCAAGTATGAAGCCTATTATAAAAGAACGATTGATAAGCATTTTTTCAGACCTTCTTTTTTCCAAACACTGACTTGTAAAAACATTTTAATCGAAGGAGTTACTTTTCAAAATTCCCCTTTCTGGACCATTAATCCGGAGTTTTGTGAGAACATCACCATCACTGGAATTACAATCAATAACCCGCATTCGCCTAATACGGATGGTATCAATCCTTCTTCTTGCAAGAATGTACATATTTCAAATTGTCACATTAGCGTAGGCGATGACTGTATTACGATTAAATCCGGTCGTGACGAAGACGGTCGTAAATATGGAATAGCTACCGAAAATGTAACGATTACCAACTGTACCATGCTAAGCGGTCATGGTGGTGTTGTTATTGGTAGTGAAATGTCGGGCGGCATCAAAAAAATCACCATTTCTAACTGTGTTTTTGACGGAACCGACCGAGGAATCCGTTTGAAATCGGCTCGTGGTCGTGGTGGTGTGGTAGAAGATATTCGAGTAGACAATATCGTGATGAAAAACATCAAAGAAAATGCTATTATCATGGATTTGTTTTATGATAAATCAAGTAAAGAAGAACCAATTTCGGAACGAACACCTATTTTTAGAAACATTCACATCAGTAATTTAACAGGAACCGATGTTAAAAAGGCAGGATCTATTGTTGGGATTACTGAAATGCCAGTTCAAAATATTTCTTTTTCGAACATAAATATTCAGTCCGAAGACGGATTTACATTGAACACAACAGCTAATGTTGAATTTCACGATGTAAAAGTTACTACTAAAATGGGAGCTTCTTTAGAAATCGAAAATTCGTCTAATTTGATTTTAGACAATGTAGCTACTATGAAACCTATTGCTAATACTCCATTGATTAAGCTAATGGATGTTTCTAATATGGCAATTACTAATAATTTCCCAATGTTTACTACTGATGTTTTTTTAGAAGCTGATGGTGATAAAACGAAAAATATCTTTTTGAAAAACAATGTTTTTAATAATGTCAAAAAAGTAGTGAATAAAGGGACAACATTGAATCCAACAGCAGTTGTGGAATAAAACAGAGAGCATGAAAAAAATTATCATCATACTAATTGTAAGTTTTTCCATTTTGAGTTGTTCTAGTTCAAAAGATGCTTACATTTTCACTTCTTTTAGAGAACCCGCAACCGAAGGATTGTATTTGGCGTCAAGTGAAGACGGTTACCATTGGAAAGATTTGGGTGGAGCTTATTTAAAACCTGAAATTGGAAATAGCGAAACTAAAATCATGCGTGATCCATCGATTGTGAGAGGAAAAGATGGAGTTTACCACATGGTTTGGACAACAGACTGGAAAGGCGGAAATGGTTTTGGTTATGCCAGTTCCAAAGACTTAATTCATTGGTCTAAACAAGAATATATTCCAGTGATGAAGCATGAACCGGAGGTAGTGAATGTTTGGGCACCTGAGATTTTTTATGATGATGAGCGCGACCAATACATCATTTTTTGGGCTTCTACGATTCCTTACCGTTATCCAAAAGGACAGGAAGAAGAAAAGAACAATCACCGTATGTATTATGTAACCACGAAGGATTTCAAAACTTTTTCAAATACTAAATTATTCATAGAACCTGGTTTTTCGGTTATTGATTGTGTACTTTTAAAAAGAGACAAAAACGATTTTGTTTTGGTTTTAAAAGACAATACCAGACCGATGCGTAATATTAAAGTAGCATTTGCAAAAACAGCTTTTGGACCATTCGAAAATATATCAGAACCTTTTACAGATCATCTTTCTGAAGGGCCAACAGTTTTACACAAAGACAATTATTGGTTGATATATTTTGATAATTATGGTGCTAAAAATTACAAAGCCGTAAAGACTTTCGATTTTAAAAAATTTGAAGATGTTTCATCTCAAATTCATTTGCCAGAAGGACACAAACACGGAACGATTACAAGAATTTCAAAGAAAACTTTGAATCATTTAATTGAAAACAAAAAATAATGAATACAAATCTAAATATAAAAAGAGGTTTTTTAGCAGTAGCAATTGCCATGGCAAGTTGTACCACAATTGTTTCGCAAAATGATACAATTAAATATGTTGGAAAAACTCTTTCTAACATCGATTATCATCATGGGCAATTGAGTCCTGCTGTAGGAGTTCATGCTACGCAAATTATGCGTGCCAGCAGAGAACATCCTGAAAAAGCCGATGGATTAGGATGGACCTACAACCACCAACCCATGTTGGCTTATTGGAACAACACCTATTACCTTCATTACTTAACTGATCCTTCTGGAGAACATATTCCACCAGGACAAACTCTTTATATGACTTCTAAAGATGGAGTAATTTGGACCAAACCTAAAACTATTTTCCCTATTTATCGCATACCTGATGGAACCAAAAAAGAAGGAGTAGAAGGAGTGGCTAAAGACTTAGATGCCGTTATGCACCAGCGTATGGGTTTTTATGTTTCATCGGATAACCGATTGCTTTCTTTAGGATATTACGGAATTGCCATGGATAAAAAAGATGATCCAAATGATGGAAAAGGAATTGGTCGTGTGGTGAGAGAAATTTATAAAGACGGTAGTTTTGGTCCTATTTATTTCATTCGATACAATAAAAATTGGAACGAAAAGAACACTTCTTTTCCTTTTTACAAAAAAAGTAAGGATAAGAAATTCATTAAGGCTTGTGATGAGTTATTATCAAAACCATTGCAAATGCAACAATGGGTTGAAGAAGCTGACAGGGATGACGAGTTGATTCCGTTAAAGAAGCAATTCAAAGCTTTTTCGTATTATCATTTGTCTAATGGAAATGTAATTGGTTTATGGAAACACGCTTTGACTTCTATGAGTACAGACAATGGTAAAACTTGGAAATATGAACCATTAAGAGCGCCAGGATTTGTAAATAGTAATGCAAAAATCTGGGGGCAGAAAACTTCTGATAATCGTTATGCAACGGTTTATAATCCTTCGGAATACCGTTGGCCACTAGCGATTTCAACCTCTGATGATGGAATGAATTATAAAGATTTATTATTAGTTCATGGTGAAATTTCTCCGATGCGTTACGGTGGAAATTACAAATCGGCAGGACCACAATATGTTCGTGGTATTCAAGAAGGAAACGGAACACCTCCTGATGGGAAACTTTGGGTAAGTTATAGTGTGAACAAAGAAGATATTTGGGTGGCTTCTGTTCCCGTTCCTGTTACGAGTGAAGTAAAAGAAAACGCTAATGATGTATTTGATAATTTAGCTGATGGTCAAGAATTAAAACTTTGGAATACCTATGATTTAGCTTGGGCTTCCGCCAAAATTGAAAAGAAAGCCGATGGTAAAAAATGGTTGACGCTTCGTGATCATGATGCTTTTGACTATGCGCGTGTGGAACGTGTAATTCCTTTTGCCCAAAAAATGGAAGCCACTTTTACTGTAATGCCTGAGCAAAATGACAAAGGATTATTGCAAATAGAATTTTTAAACCAACAAGGATTGCCTGCTATCCGATTGGTATTTGATGCTGATGGTGTTTTAAAAGCTAAAAACGGAGCTCGTTATGGAGGAATTACCAAATACGAGGCTGGAAAAGAATATACTATTACCGTAAAATTAGACGTAACTTCTCGTTCCTACACCGTAAAAGTAAACGATAGTAAAGAATCGTTCAAAATTTTCTATGCGCCAGTTGATGGAATTTCACGCATTATGTTCCGTACAGGCGAGCAACGTTATACGCCAAATCCTGATACAGAACCTGATACTCCTGATTATGTTGATTTACCCAACACAGGTGTAGAAATACCTGAAGCTGTTTTTAATATCAAATCTTTGGTGACAAAAAAGTTGAACTAACAATTTGGGGCAGAAGGGTTATACATAATATTGTCATTCCGACGAAGGAGGAATCTTCGTTAGTTGAATTAGTTGATGAGATTCCTCCTTCGTCGGAATGACAAAAACAGAGATGTTTTTGATTAAAAATAAAAACTAAAAAATCTGCTGAATCTGCGTGAAACAAAAAAATGAAACATTTAAAATCCATACTATTTTCACTTTGTCTATTCGTTGTTTTGAGTGCAAATGCTCAGGTGGCGGTGCAAAATTTAAGTTGTAATAGTGCTGTTAATCCTTTAGCAATTGATAAAGTACCTCATTTTAGCTGGCAATTAGCTTCTAAGAAACACAATGTTTCTCAGCAAGCGTATCAACTTTTAGTGGCTTCTTCTGAAGAAAATTTAAAGCAGAATAATGGAGATATTTGGGATAGTGGAAAAATAAATTCGGATGTCAGTCAGAATGTCGTTTACAAAGGTAAAGCATTAAAAAGTGAAACCAAATATTTCTGGAAAGTTAGAGTTTGGATCAATGATAAAAAGGCTTCTAAATGGAGTGAAACATCTTATTTTAGAATACAACCATCGGATTTGAATCCTATTTGGATTGGGGCCATTACTAAGGCAGATAGTCATTTGCCGGAAGGTAGAAATTACCATGCGGTTACTTTTAAAAAAGAAAAAAGACAGGCAATGGTCGATGCTACCGATTCATTGGCGCGCAGAAGTATTCAATTGCGAAAAGCATTCACTATTTCGAAAAAAATAAAAGAAGCAGTCGTTTATGTTTCCGGATTGGGGCATTACGAACTGACTTTGAATGGTAAAAAAGTTGGCAATAGTGTATTTGCTCCTTTATGGACGGATTACGACAAAACGGTTTATTACAATACCTATGAGATTACAGCGAATGATTTGTCAAAAGGCGAAAATGTCATTGGAGTACTTTTGGGGAATGGAATGTACAATATGATTGCGGAGCGATATGCGAAATTCTTCGTGAGTTTTGGTCCGCCAACCTTGTTCTTAAAAATGAAAGTGGTTTATGAAGATGGTTCGGAACAAATTATTAAAACGGATAAAAGCTGGAAATATTCCAAGAGTCCAATTACTTTCAATAGTATTTTTGGAGGAGAAGATTACAATGCCAATTTAGAACAAAAAGGCTGGGATTCGAAAGGATTTAACGATGCAAATTGGACTCCGGTTGTGATTCAGGAAGCACCAAAAGGCGTTTTACGAGCGCAACAAACGACTCCGGTACAAATCGAAGAGCAATTTGGTGTAAAGGCAGTAACGGAACCTCAGGCAGGAATTCGTGTGTTTAATATGGGGCAAAATCTTTCGGGTTTTCCAACGATTAAAGTTCACGGCAAAAAAGGACAAAAAGTACGTCTTTGGGTAGGTGAAGGATTTAACGATGACGGAACTGTAGGTCAGGGACGTTCGGGGAAACCTTATTATTTTGAATATACACTGAAAGGCGAAGGAATTGAAGAATGGCATCCGAAATTTAGTTATTACGGTTACCAATACATCCAGATTGAGGGCGTGAATTACAAAGAAGTGAAAGAAGCTTATTTGCCAACCGTATTGGAATTAAAGTCCAATTTTATTTATAATTCGGCAGGAACGGCTGGAAGTTTTACCTCTTCCAATGAAATTTTTAACAAAGCACACGAGTTGATTAATAATGCAATCAAGAGTAATTTTCAATCGGTGTTGACGGATTGTCCGCATCGTGAGAAATTAGGTTGGTTAGAAGAATCACATTTAAACGGTCCCGGATTAATTTACAATTACAAGCTAAAAAATTATATTCCTGGGATCATGCAAAACATCGCCGATGCGCAGCGTGAAAACGGAATGATTCCTACTATTGCTCCTGAATATGTGGTTTTTGGTGGTGATTTTACAGATTCGCCTGAATGGGGTGTTACAGGGGTTATTTTGCCTTGGATGTACTATGAATATTACGGTGATGATTCTTTGTTACGAACTTATTATCCTGTGATGAAAAAATACGTGGATTACCTAACTTCTAAAGCTGAAAACGGTATTGTTTCTTACGGTTTGGGTGATTGGTATGATTACGGCGAACATGCAGCGGGTTATTCTAAAAACAGCCCGATTGCCCTCTCAGCAACAAGTCATTACTATTTTGGAATTGATTTGCTTGCCAAAGCTGCAAAGCATTTGGGCAAAAAAGAAGATAGTGTTACTTATGAAAATTTAGCAATAAGTGTAAAAAATGCATTTAATGGCAAGTTTTTTGATGAAAAGACGAAACAGTACGGAACAGCAAGTCAGTTTTCTAATGCCATTCCGTTATTTTTAAACATGGTTTCGGCAGATGACAGACAGGCTGTTTTAGACAATTTGGTCAACGACATCAAAGCTAGAAACTATAGATTGACCACTGGTGATGTAGGAAACCGTTATTTGTTTCAGGTTCTAGCCAATAATGGATTGAATGAGGTAATGTATAAAATGAACAACCATTACGATGCGCCGGGTTATGGTTTTCAGATTAAATTTGGTTTAACCACCTTAACCGAGCAATGGGACCCACGAAAAGGAAATTCCTGGAATCATTTCATGTTAGGTCAAATTGAAGAATGGTTTTATAAAAGTTTAGTGGGAATTGTTCCTGATAAAGCGAATCCTGGTTTTAAACATTTCTTTTTACAACCGGAAATTGTGGGTGATATGACTTTTGCAAAAGGAGATTATCATTCGGTTTTTGGAGAAATAAAATCGGAATGGGAGAAAAAAGACGGTAAATTATATTTCAAATGTACGATTCCGGCCAATACAACCGCAACTGTTAAATTGCCGGTAGCGAAAAATGCGATTGTGAAAGTAAATGGGAAAATACTAAGTGATGCTAAAGAAGTTCTGAAAGTTTTAGGGAATGATGAAAAACCTTCATTTGTCTTAGGTTCAGGAAACTATGTGATAGCGTCTACTTTGTAATTGAAAATAAAATGATAAATTTAAGGATGAAAAGGATTAGAATGAAGCAGTTGTTTTTTGTGGTAATGCTAATTTTGTGTTTGCCAAAAGCAACAGCACAAACATCTGATACTAATTACCGTGAACCGATTACAAAAGCGATACAAACTATTGAATCTATTTTCAAAATAAGCATTAACGATAAAGATGGGTTGTTAAAAGGAAAGGACTTGGATTATGCAGCATGGCGTATTCGTCAGGATAATTTAGAAGTTTCTTTAACGGCAATTTTAACACCATTTGAGCTGACTTATTTCAAAGAAAATGATTCGACTTATCGTATTCGAAAATTTGAATACGCCAGAAATTCAGATGCTGTAGGCGAAGCCCGATTGGAATATTTAGCAGATTTGTATCCTAGTTTAAAAACTTGGGAAACCAGAAAGGCTAATTTGAAATCTTGTATTATTAGTGCCATTGGTTTAGACAAAGCGCCGGCGATGCCAAAGAAAAACCCGTTTTTGACTAAGATTAGAAAATATGAGAATTACACGGTTGAGAATATTGGATTGGAAATTATCCCTGGAGTTTTTGCAACAGGTTCTATTTATAAACCTTATCCATTAAAAGGGAAAGCACCCGTGGTAATTACGCCAAACGGTCATTTTGGTGATGGAAGATATCGAAAAGATGAACAGCTGCGTTGTGCTATTTTAGCAAAAATGGGTGCTGTGGTGGTTAGTTTTGATTTGTTTGCTTGGGGCGAATCGACTTTGCAGTTTGATTCCACTTTGCATCGTCAGAGTATTGCACAAACCATTCAGGTGTTGAGTGCCGAACGATTATTAGATTATATGCTTACGCAAAAATACGCCGATAGGAATCGAGTAGGAGTAACCGGCGGTTCAGGAGGTGGATCGATGACGATGTTCCTGGCTGCGATTGATGATAGAATCACGGTTTCGGTACCTGTGGTAATGACTTCTTCGCACTTTTCAGGAGGTTGTCCTTGTGAGAGCGGTCGCGGTTTGCACCTTTGTGGCAACGGAACTAACAATGCTGAAATTGCAGCAATGACAGCTCCAAAACCACAATTGATTATTTCTGATGGTGGCGATTGGACTTCGACTGTTCCGGAATTGGAATTTCCTTTTATCCAAAAAACCTATGCGATGTATGGGAAAAAGGATTTGGTAGAAAATGCCCATTTTCAAAAAGAAGGTCATAATTATGGAGAATCCAAACGCATGGCGATGTATCCTTTTATGGCTAAATATTTAGGTTTGGATTTGAATAAAGTAAAAAATAAAGAAGGTCAGATTAACGAATCGACTTGTGTTATAGAACCAACAGAAAAATTATTAGTTTTTGGTGCAAAAGGAGAAAAATTGCCTGCTTATGCC
>JALRGZ010000137.1 GCA_023253295.1 Flavobacterium sp. | reverse complement strand
GAAAGTAAGTCTAAATAATAAAATCACTATTTTAGGTTTTTCAGGAACTGAAATTTTAAAAAACAGGGGCAATCTTTTTAATCTGAATGAAAAAATCTACCAACGATATCACGGTTTTAAAGATCTTCAGTTTGTGATGGTTTGTCCGTTAGGAACTGAAAAAGATATTAAGAGTATTATGGATGCTTTTGATGATTTTACCGATGTATCGCATTGGTATTTTGTTTTTACTACTCCAGAAGAAATTAAATCCTATTATCAGCAATTAAAGTTGAAAAGTGACTTGGATGCTAATGTGGGAACTTCTAATGTGTATATTATTGATAAAGAACGAAATTTAAGAGGACGTAAAGATCCAAATGATTATAAGGAAGGTTATGATACTTTTCATCCTTCGGATTTAAGTAATGAAATGCTTGATGATTTTAAAATAGTTCTGTATGAATATCGTGCCGCGCTTAAAAAGAATCACAATGCTAGCAAACAATTGTAAATACCTCATTTATGTTTAAGAATAAATCTTATATCGGAATTGCATTTATCATTTTAGTTTTTGGTATTTATGCTGTGCCAAAAATTGTGAGTCGTATTCAAAATAGCGATGTTGTTAAAGCGGATCGTTTGGATAAACTTTCTTCCGATTCGAATGCTGAAGCTACTTTAGTTAAAATTGGTCCAGCGCCTCAATTTGAATTAACGAATCAAAATGGTGAAAAAGTAACTAATGATACTTATAAAGACAAAGTGTATGTTTTAGAATTTTTCTTTACTACATGTCCGTCAATTTGTCCAAAAATGAACCAAAGTATGTTGGTTCTTGAAAAGAAATTCTTTGGTAATCCTAACTTCGGAATTGTTTCTGTTACAATTGATCCTATGCACGATACTTCTGAAGTTTTAAAATCGCACGCGGAGCTGTTAGGAGTAAAATCGTCTAACTGGAATTTTTTAACAGGTGACAGACAAACTATTTTTGATTTGGCTAACAAAGGGTTTAATTTGTATGCAGGTGAAAACAGTAAAGTGAATGGTGGTTTTGAGCACTCAGGAATGTTTGCATTAATTGATAAAAAAGGAAATATCCGTTGTAGAAAAGATGAGTTTGGAAATCCAATTTTATATTACGATGGATTAGAGAAATCCGGAGTTAGAGACATTCAACAGGATATTAGTATTTTATTAGAAGAATAAATCATGAAAACAGAAAATTTAGAAACCAAATATAATAAGTGGATTGTTGTTTTGTCGGTAGCTATTCCATTAGTAGTGGCTTTGCTATTTGGCATTAATTTAAGAAAAATGGGTTATGATGTGCAGCCGTTAACTTTTTTGCCTCCTATTTATGCAACTATTAATGGTGTTACAGCTGTTTTATTGCTTCTTGCCGTTAATGCTGTTAAAAATGGTAAAGTTAAATTACATGAAAATTTAATGAAAACGGCTATAGGGTGTTCTATTGCTTTCTTAGCAATGTATGTAGCTTACCATATGACTTCCGATTCAACCAAATTTGGTGGAGAAGGAATTATTAAATATGTGTACTATTTCATTCTGGTAACTCATATCATGCTTTCGATTGCTATTATCCCTTTGGTTTTAATTACCTATGTTAGGGCTTTAGCACAAGTTTTTGATAAGCATAAAAAAATTGCCAAAATTACTTATCCTATTTGGTTGTATGTTGCAGTGACTGGTGTTGTTGTGTACTTAATGATTGCTCCGTATTATGTATAAAGGAATACAAAATCTCAATTTTAAAATTCCAAATTCCAAGACTAAGATGATGTTTTTTGGAATTTGTTTTTTGTTTTTTGGAGTTTCAACTTATGCACAATGCGCTATGTGTCGAGCAGCTTTGACAAATGATGCTAATATTGAACAGGCTAAAGCTGTAAATGATGGTATCGTTTTCTTAATGGCTGTTCCTTATTTGCTGGTGGCTGTTGTGGGCTATTTTATTTATAAAATGCGAAAAACAAAATCAAAAGCGGAATAGATAGTGTTATTCTAATCCGTCAACGGAAATGTTGATTTCGCCATTTACTTTTACAAAAGCAATAATAGCGTTCTGACTGAGTTCTATTTTTTCAAATTCGATATCTTCCATTTTTCCATTAACAAAAACGCCTTTCATAGGGGAGTAATTGTTTAGGTAATTCAGCATGATTTTTTTGCCTTCATCCAGATTGGGTTTAATTGAATAACGGCAGTTTTGCTGAATTTTTTTAAGGATTAGTCCTTGTGCCAGCCAGTTGGCTGTTCGCATCAATTTACTTTTAGTGTCTAAAACATAATCGAGTTCGTTAAAATAAATCTCTTTTTTTTCGGCATCGTATTTAGGAAAACCCGTTAGGTAAATAGTTCCGTTTAAAGAGCCTGTTAAATCTAAAGCAATAACCATTTTGCCACTTTTATGCCAGATATTCACATCCTGAACGGTTACTTTTCTGGAGCCTGAACTAAATTCCTGACCGGCAAAATTTTTCTTCATAATTCGGGATGCGTCCTGATAAGCGGAAACTGCAACAATGTTAGCTGAAATCTGATTCGGTATTTTGCTTACGGGCTTTAAAACTATTTTAGCAGCATCAAATTTGGATTCCGGTGTCTGACCTATTATTGTTTCCATATTGCATTTCATTCCCATCTGAAGTAAAAAAGAATCTTCTTTTAAATGTGAATTGGTAGCGTAAATTTCTATAGGGACAATTCGTAACCAGCTTTCGTAGGCTTCGTTCATTTGGAATGGGGCGCAAATTTTTTCCAATGCCGCTAATACATTGGGTTTAAAATCCATTGATTTTTCAATTGCTTCATCAATCTTTTTCTCAATTTTTGATTTGAATAATTTTATCGAAGGATTAATCAGGTAAGTCACAGGCATATTTTTGCCAAAAACAGTCATTGTCGGACTTTCATTCCAGTTTAATGAAACTAATTCAGTTTGAGTTTTGAGTTTCCAGTTGGACAAATTGACTTTACTGTTTAGTGTTACAATTCCGTTTAGATTGAATTCTTTGGTGTTGTAAAGATTAACTCCCATTGTTCTGGTGCCTATTCGGTATTTTATCGTTGCTTTTAAAGGAAGTATCGTAGTGATTTTGTCTGCATTTGGTTCCTTGCTGTTTTTGATGGTAATAGGAGCCAGTTTCCAAATTTTCATTTCGATATCATCATCTTCAATATCGTTGTCTTCGTAAATTAAGCCGTTTAAAAAACTGTTCGTTTTGTTTTCGATATCTTTTATTTTAACCTTGACAGGTAAACTAATAAACGAAGGAACATTGTTATAAACAATAGGACTGGCATCGTCAGGTTCAGGTTTTAGTGTAGCTAATTTTTGAGGAGTAGAACAACTCATAATAATCATAAAGCATAAAGAAATGAATAGGAAAGCAGTCTTTGTCATTGAGGTAAGTTTGATGGTGTAAATTTAGAAAAAGCTTTGAATTCTATTTTAAAAAAATGACAACGCTAAATAGTTGAAAGCTTTTGTAGTAAGATTTCTAAATGTTTTCTTAAGATATGAGATTTCTAATCATAAAAAGCTATTTTTGTGTAGTAACTTTACTTCATTTTATTTCAATAATATGAATCAAACAAATTGTTTTTATTTACTACTCTTGCTGTTGACTGGTTTTTATTCCAATGGACAAACTAAAAAATGGTCTTTGGAAGAGTGTGTGAAATATGCTTTAGATCATAATATTTCCATTCGGCAATCAGAATTGGATGCTCAAACTGCCGGGATTGATAAAAAAGATGCTTTGGGGAAATTCTTACCTAGTGTATCTGCATCTGCTTCACATTCCTGGAATATAGGTTTGAATCAGGATATTACTACGGGGCTTTTAAAAAATCAAACCACTCAATTTACTTCGGCCGGAGCCAATGTTGGGATTGATATTTACAAAGGTTTGCAAAATTTAAATACCTTAAGAAGAGCTAATCTTTCGTTATTGGCTTCCAAATATCAATTGCAAAAAATGCAGGAAGATATTTCGTTAAATGTGGCGAATGCTTTTTTACAAGTTTTATTTAATAAAGAAAATTTAAAAGTTCAGAATGAGCAATTAGCAATTGATAATAAACAATTAAAAAGAACGGAAGAATTAGTCAATGCCGGTAATTTGCCAAAAGGGGATTTATTAGATGTAAAAGCCACCATTGCTGCTGATAATCAAAAAGTAATTACTGCCGAAAATGCTTTGCTGATTGCTAAGTTAAGTTTGGCTCAATTGTTACAATTGGATAGTTTTGATAATTTTGATGTGGATGATTCTAATGAGTTTCAAATGGATCAAAGTATCCTGACTCAAACACCTACATCTATTTATGATAAAGCCAAACAAGAGCGTGTAGAATTAAAAATTGCTCAGACTAATTTAGAAATTGCACAAAAAAATGTAAGCATTGCTAAAGGAGCTTATCAGCCTACATTGAGAGGCTTTTATAATTTTAATAGCCGTGTTTCTTATGCTGATGTAGCTTTGAGAGATCCTACAACTGGTGCCGTTATCGGTACGCAGTCACCACCTAAATTTTTTGATCAGTTTAATGATAATAAAGGGCAGTCGTTCGGTGCGCAATTGAATATTCCTATTTTTAGTGGTTTTGCTGTTCGAAATAATGTTGAACGATCAAAAGTGAGTTTCGAAAAATCTAAGATTGCTTTAGAACAACAGGAATTGGATTTACAACGCAATGTATATACTGCTTTTACAGATGCGAAAGGAGCTTTGAAAGCTTATGAATCGGCGATACAGGCTTTGGATTCCCGATTGGAATCGTATAATTATGCCAAAGAAAAATTTGAAGTTGGTTTGATGAACGCTTTCGAATTAAGTCAGTCACAAACTTTACTTTCCGGTGCACAATCAGAAGTGTTAAGAACCAAATACGATTACATTTTTAAAACTAAAATTTTAGAATTCTATTTTGGAATTCCTATCATAAAAAATTAGAAATCTTATGTCAAAGAAAAATATTTATGTCCTTTTGGCTGCTTTTGTAGTTGTAGTTGGAGTTTTGTTATACTTAGGAAAAAAAGGAATTCTAGGGAATAAAAGTGATGCTAAGGAAATCGAAACGGCTAAAATAGTTCCGATGACCATTGTAGAAACGGTATCGGCAACTGGAAAAATTCAGCCTGAAATTGAAGTGAAAATTGCTTCAATGGTTTCCGGAGAAATTATTGATTTGCCAGTCAAAGAAGGTCAGGTGGTTAAGAAAGGAGATTTGTTAGTAAAGATTAATCCTGATTTGTATTTGTCAAGTTTGAATAGAACTGTTGCTGGTTTATCGGGTTCAAAAGCCGGATTAACGCAAAGTGAAGCGCAGTTTAAAGAAGCAAAATCCAGTTATGAGCGTAATAAGATTTTGTTTGAAAAAGGAATCATTTCTAAATCAGACTGGGATAAATCTATTGCTTCATTTGAAGTAGCTAAAGCAACCAGACAATCGGCTTATTATAATGTGCAGAGTGCTTCGGCATCAGTTAATGAAGCTAAAGATAACTTAGGTAGAACTTCTATTTATGCTCCTGCTGATGGGACTATTTCTGTTTTAAATGTAGAGTTAGGCGAAAGAGTTTTGGGTACGCAACAAATGGCAGGAACCGAATTGATGCGAGTGGCTAACC
This sequence comes from Flavobacterium sp., assembly GCA_023253295.1. Lineage (GTDB taxonomy): Bacteria > Bacteroidota > Bacteroidia > Flavobacteriales > Flavobacteriaceae > Flavobacterium. The sequence goes on along the minus strand of JALRGZ010000137.1, from coordinate 796 downwards.
TGAATAATATGGAAGTGGAAGTCGATGTAAATGAAAATGATATTGTCAAAATTAAAGAAGGGGATTTGGCTAATGTAGAAGTGGATGCTTATTTGAAGAAGAAATTCAAAGGAATAGTAACCAGTATTTCTAATTCGGCAAGTTCGACTTTAACAGCTGATCAGGTAACTAATTTTAAAGTAAAGGTTCGAATATTAAAAGAATCCTATCAGGATTTATTAGTGGGTAAACCAGTTACTTATTCGCCATTTAGACCGGGAATGACAGCTACGGTGGATATTATTACCAAAACAAAGAAAAATGTTTTAGCAGTGCCTATTAGTGCTGTAGTTGTGAAATCAGATACAACAGCAGTACTTCCATCTGATAAAAAAATATCGGATCCAAAAGAAGAGAAAAATGTAGTTCCTAAAAATGATAAAAAGTTGGAATGTGTTTTTCTAAAAGTAGGAGAGAAAGCTAAAATTAAAATCGTGAAAACGGGAATTCAGGATGATACCAATATTGAGATTATTAGCGGTATAAAAAGTGGTGACGAAGTCATAACCGGGCCTTATACAACGGTAAGTAAAGAATTGAATTCGGGCGATAAAGTGAGTTTAAAAAAAGAAGGAGCTAAGAAATAAGTTTGCCGTTTATCGCAGGCATTTTTGATTTTTTTCAGACCTTTGCAAAAAAATAAAACAAATACCATTGAGTTATATACTTAACATAGAAACGGCAACTAAAAAATGTTCTGTTTCCATTGCTAAAGAAGGAAAGACGATAGTTTGTAATGAGATAGCCGAAGAGGGTT
>JALRGZ010000100.1 GCA_023253295.1 Flavobacterium sp. | reverse complement strand
CTCTTGTTGATTATATTGTTGATCACGGTTATTCTCATGAGTATGGCGCAAGAAACATTCAACGCTTTATTAAAAACAACATCATGAAAACAAAATTTATAGGATTACTTTTTAGTATCTTTTGCTTATTTATTTCGGCTGTCAGTGTCGCTAATAACTATAAAGGATACCTACTTAAAGGAACTTTACAAGGAGCGACTGATGGAACCAAAATTGCTTTAGTTCCTTTTTCCAAATACTCTCAAAAAACAGAATTAGAAACGGTTATTCAAAACGGAAAATTCACTCTTAAAGGTGAAGTTTCTGAACCACGTTTATACTATTTAGTTTTGGGAGACAAGAATGATTATTATCAAATCATGATTGAAAATACGACTATTAGCCTTAAAGGAGAAGTCGTAAAACAAGGAGAAAAAGACAAATTCAAGAACATCGTTGTTTCGGGATCTAAAAGTAATGACTATTTCAAAAGTCAAGTTCTTTTTAGAGAAAAATTAAATGATTTGTATGAAAGCAATCAAACTCGCTATAAAGATATCAGAGATCTGGCTGGCAAGACCAAAGGCGAAAAAAACAGCAAAAAAATGGATTCTGTTATGCAACTCGATGCTTACAAGGAGTATGCTAAAGCCGAAAAAGATTTCTTCAAGACTGTAGAATCCGAATTCGAGAGAGTGATTCAAGCTAACAAAGAAACTTTTTGGGGACCTTTAATGATGCTATCTTTGTACTCTTATTTCACACCTGATCAACGTCCTACTTTTGATGCTATGTCCAAAGAAGCCAAAGAAAGTTATTATGGTAAAATGGCTGAAGAATTATTGTATCCAGCAAATAAAACAGGAGAAAAAGTACATGCGTTTACTACTACTGATGCTAATGGAATCAAGCATAGTTTAGCCGATTTAATCAAAGGAAAAAAAGCAGTACTCATTGATTTTTGGGCTTCATGGTGTAAACCTTGCCGTCAGGAATTACCGAATGTAAAAGCTAATTATGAGAAATATGCCAGCCAAGGATTTGATGTTATCAGTATTTCAATTGACAGTGATCCAAAAGCATGGAAAAAAGCTTTAGATGATGAAAAAATGAAATGGCCAAACTTCAATGACAATGATGTGGCAACTTTGTATAAAGTAATTGCAGTACCTACAACTTACTTAATTGATGGCGAAGGCAAATTAATCGCTGACAATGTTAGAGGAGAAGATTTAGGCAAAAGACTTCAAGAGATTTTCGGATTTTAAATTATTTCATATTTTAAAAATCCCGTCCCTATATTTATTGGGACGGGATTTATTTTAAAAATATTTCTTAGCTACTCCCAACATTTCGGCACTAACTTTATTCTCTTTTACACACTCTTCAAAAAAACTTTTTGCTTCCGTAATTTTCTCATTACGTATTAGCATTCGATAATACATTTCGTTGAAAGAGGCATTTTTATATCCAAATTCCGGTTTAATCTTCTCTAACAACCTTTGAGATTCCTTATAATTCTGAAGTTTTTCAAAGATCTTAGCAAAACTAAAATATTCCGGAGCTACATTTTGCAAAGCAATTTTTCTCCACTGATTTAAAGATAATTTCTCCCGATATTCTTTGGGTACATAATTTTCTCTTGCTTGAATTTCGGGCATCATAGTTAAAATATAAACTTTTAAAATTTCAACAGATGTCTTTTTACTATTAAAAGAAATTGATATTAGGTCCCTACTAAAATGAATTAAATTAGCAAAAGACAGCTCTTTTAAACTATTCATTAATATCGAAATATCGTTATCCTTCTTAATGGAATAGTTTATAATAGCCTTATAAATTTGATCATTGTACAAATGTTCTGCCTCTGTATACACCTCCTCAAATTCAGATTTTGGAAATTTTTGAACAAAAGAAAAATAGGCTTTTGATTTTAAGACTGGATTTGGCTCTAAAAAGATTTTTTTCAAAGCTAAATCCCTAGCCAAAACGCCTGCCGGATAGGTTTTAACTAAAACATTTTGAACCGAATCAATAAACATTTTATCTTTTGTTTCTTCCAATAATTTTAATGTTTTTTGTACATCATACTGTTTTAAATTATCTAATGAATGCTTTAAAACATAGCGCAATTCACTTTTAATATGTTCTCGCGCTGTAGTTGGTTCAAGAATCTTACTCAATCTAAGGAGCGGATAAAAAGTCACTAATCGACTTTGAGGATAATGAATAATTTCGGTATTAATCCTTTTCAACGTCACTGAATCATTAACCAATGAAGAAGCATCCACTTTAACAGGAATATCGTTTTGAAAAACTGGAGCTTGCAACATTGCCCAACCTAAATAAGAACCAGGAGAATTTTCTATAATCAAGGAATAGGTTTGTTTTCCTCCATTATCAATTTCAGAATCGGAATAAAAAACACAACAAACTAAAGCTGCATGATCTGAAAGTTGTTCTCTGGTTTCCCAAGTTCCTACTCTGGTCTTAATAAGTGAAAAATCCTTGACAATCCATTTAAAATTATCATAGATATACATCAAACCTAAAATTTCGGTAGCATTCTTTAAATTGGTTGCTATTGGATTATACGAAATGGTAAACTGTTCCCTAGGTTTTGGAAATTGGGGAATAATTTCAAATGTTTTAGTTTGCGCATTTAGTACTGTAAGAAAACAAATGCTTAAAAAAAAGATTACTTTTTTAATAATTCTCATTATTGTTTTTGTCTATAGTAAATAACAAAAAAACCTTAAAAACAATTGTTTTTAAGGTGTAAATTTCAATCAGCAAAGGATGTTTGTATTATATTAAAAATCCCTTTATCCATAAGGATCTTATCTTTGAATAATATAGGGTCTCAATTTTGAACCTCAAAAAATTAACTGTTTACACAAGCAAATTTTACTGCGCTAAAATAAGCTTTTTTATCAAATACCGTTCAATTAACGAAATAGTTAGTTGTTTTTTACCTAATAATCAGCGTAATGATTTTATATTACTCACTAAAATACAATTCCATAAAACCCTAATTTAGCGTTTTATGGAATTTTTTATATAGTTTTTACTTAGAAACAGATTTTGGTTTTGATTTCATAATTACTTCTACTGATTTAGCTTTCTCAAAAAATTGTTTTGCAAAAGCATTCACATCCGCAGGTGTAATCGCATTTAAAGTGCTTTTATATTTTTCATCATCATTAAACGCTTCGTTATTTAAATACATATTATCTAAATTCCCCATCCAGAATGCATTACTTAAAACTTTTTCGGCTCTCCCTTTTAAAAGGCTGTTTTTAATAGCTTGTATATCTTCCTCACTAACTAATTTTGATTGCATTAAATCAATTTGATCGTAAACAATTTTCATAAGTTTATCTACTTTCTCAGGATCACTATCGAAATTAATAGTTATAGCATATTCATCAGACGGAAGACGATTTAGAGCTGAATTAACATGAACACCGTAACTACCTCCTTCTTCTTCACGAATTAAATCGAGGTATTTTTTAGACAATAGTTCTGTCAAGATGTGAATAACAAAACCATTTTTATACGAATAAGGGAATTGTTTCACAAAACGAATATAAACACTTGCCTTTGGCACATCCATTTCTCGTAGCAATAATTGTTTTGATTTACCATTAGCTGGCTCAAAATGATGATCTACAAAATTCTCTGTTTTATTACTATCTGCATTTATACTTCCAATGTATCTTTCGATTAAAGCAATTGTGTTTTCTGGTAAATTACCCGTAAAAATGAATGTGAAATCTGCAGCATTACTTATTCTTTCCTTAAAAACAGCTGCTGCTTTTTCGAAACTCAGGTTATTAATAAAGTCTTCATTAAAGAGTTGTACTCTTTTATTATGATTAGCATTTAACATTGTAATTGTATCATGAAAAACTTTAAGGTTGGTATGTTGTGTATTTTCTAAAGAGTTTCTATAACTAGCAACTAATCGTGTATAGGAATCCTGATTAAAACGAGGATGTTCAAAATACAAAAACAATAATTGTAATAAAGTTTCAAAATCTTTTTGATTACTGGAACCTTTAAACCCTTCTGTCAATTCCGTAAAATAAGGTTTAAGACTTACAATTTTACCGTTTAGTTTATCGCTAAGCTCCGTAGCTTTAAACTCTCCCAGACCAGAATTTCCAACCAAACTTATAGCTATTTGTGAAGAAGGAATATCTGAAGTATTAATCTTAGATATCCCTCCTTTACTAAAAGCAGAAAATAATATTTCGTCTTTAGCTAAAGTAGTAGGATTTAGAATAATTGTAGCTCCATTTGCTAAGTTGTAACACTTGGCTCCAGCAATACCTTTTACATTTGATTCTTTTACCACTTTAGAACCTTTTAATTCATCGACAATTAATGGTTGATCTATATTTGATTCTTTATACTGTTCAAGAGGCATCGTTTTGATTGCTGCTATAGTTTTTAAATAATCTTCTTTAGTTGGATATACTATATCATTTTTATCAGGCCCAGTAACTATCATTACTGCATTATCATCGGTTTGCAACAATTTAATAGCTTTATTCACTTCTTCTAAAGAAATAGATTCCAACCTCCTTTTAATGTTTTCATATTGCTTTTCGGCACTTTCAAAAGGGGATGCTTTGAGGTAATAATTAACCAAACCTTCAGCTAAGGTATTACTATTAATTTTGTCTTTATTTTGAAGTTGATCACTACAAAAACTTAGTGTTCCTTGTTTAATTAAATCAAGTTCCTTTTGGCTAAAGCCATAACGAACGGCTCTTTCAATTTCAATCATCATTTGAGAAAAACCATCCATTATTTGATTATTTTTGGGCGTAACGTACAAAAAATGTGCATTGGTTAAACGTGAAATTTCAGAAGGACCAGTTCCTATTTTCAGTACTGCTGTTTCGTTATTTTTAATGAATTCTTGAAAACGTCTGTTCAGCATATCACTACATAAATTATTCAATAAATCTCTTCTGATGCTTTCTTCAGATTTGATTTTATCGAAATCTTCTTTATAGTAAATTACTATATTTGTTTCTTGAGCTTCTTTATCTTTGGCTAAAACATATTCCATTCCTTTATTTTTAGGAATTGAAACATAATAGCGTTCTGCTGGATTTTCAGGCAACTCAATATCTGAAAAAAGCTGAATAATTTTTTGCTCCACGTCTTTTACATCAATATCACCTACCACAATTACTGCCTGCAAATCAGGTCTATACCATTTTTTATAATAATCTCTAAGTACCTGGTATTCGAAATTATTTATCAGATTGATATCTCCAATTACATCTCGTACAGCGTATTTAGAGTTTTTATAAAGTATTTTATCTGTTTGTTGACGCATCCTAAATGCTGAATTTCGTCTAGTACGCCATTCTTCACGAACAACACCTCTCTCGGCATCAATTTCAGCTTCATTTAAAGAAAGAAAACCGGACCAATCATGTAATGCTAAGAGGCAGGAATCGATAAGTTTTTCATTCGTTACTGGCACATTACTAAGATTATAAACCGTTTGATCGTATGCGGTATAAGCATTAATATCTCCTCCAAAACGTACACCATTTTTTTCAAGCATATTAATAATACCTTTCCCTTTGAAATTTTTAGTTCCATTGAACGCCATATGCTCTAGAAAATGTGCTAAACCATTTTGATTATCATTTTCTAAAATTGCCCCTACATTTTGAGCAAAATAGAAACTTACACGATCTTTGGGCCATTCATTATGCAAGACATAATATTTCATACCATTCTTTAATTTACCCGTAGCTACTTCACTACTTAATGGTATCGATGTCGTAAATTGGGCTTTACTTTGTAATCCTAAAAACAGGATGAAAAGAAAGCATTTAGATGTTATTTTTTTCATTTGATTTATATTTAAGTTAAATTGAATTTAACTGCAAGACTAAACAATTGGATTAGTGATTACCGGAAATTTAGAGCATAAAAAGGGTACATCATAAAAGTTACGATGAAAAAATTATTCTATGTATAATTGTTATTGTAGGGCAGTCAAAGGCATCTACCCATTTTTTTTTTTGCAGCTTAACTATTAATCTTTATCTGAACTAATAATCAAAAAATTTAATCTATATGTTATATTAGAAATTAATGCTTCTTAAATTGTTTATTAATCCAAGTTGAAATATCTTCTAATACTTCAATAGCAAAAATTTCATCTAGTTCTTTGACTTCTTTTTGAGTACAGGTATTACAATGCTGATACATATGATTTAAACCCGGGTATATTTTTGTTGTAAGATCTTTAGTCTTCAAGAATTTTTTAAATGAAGCAACATTTTCTGCTGCTGGCACTTGAATATCTTTATCTCCATTTAATATAAGGGCTGGAACTGTAATTTTTGGCAAATAATCCGCAGGATTATAATGAATATGAAAGCGATACCAATTCCTATCTGCATCTTTAGCATAACGGTATAAAAAACTTTGGTCCCGACCGTCAGCCAGCTGCATTTTTTTTAATAACAGATAATCTTGTTTTGACATCCACTCTTTTAATTTTATTTCTAAAGCCGGTCTAACCGATTCATCATTTTTAGTATCATACACCGCTTTGAATAAGATATTGTATAATTCCATTTGTTTAGCTACTACCTCATCTGAGAAATTGTAACTTTTTAGAATCGCTCTATTCTGAAGATTTAACATTTCTAAACCACTTACCCCTACACCCGATAAACTAATCATGAATTTTACTTCTTTGCTTCTGGCACTTACAATGGAAGCAATCATACCACCTTCACTATGTCCTAATAAACCAATAGTAGAGCTATCGATATTCGGGAGGCTCTTTAAAAATGAAATTGCTTCATTTACATCATCAGCAAAATCGCCCGTAGTTGCTTTTTCAAAATCGCCCGTAGTTTTACCAATCCCACGATCGTCTAATCGTAAAGTAGCTATTCCTCTTCGCGCTAAATAATCTGCTAGTACTGTAAAAAATTCTCTACCTGAATACGTATAATTACGTTCATGTTGTCCTGTACCTGATATTAAAATTACTAATGGATATTTTTTTAGCTTTTGTGGAATACATAAGGTACCTCCATATAAAAGTCCTGTTTTTTTACCCAAAAAAGTCATATCTATTTCTTGATACGGATATGGTTTTACAGGAGATTGTGAAAAATATAGTGGTTGAATTTCAGATTGTTTTTTTAAAACAATGTTAGCATTAGAAATGGAGGAACTATTAAATACACCAAATAAAGCAGTCTTATCCTTATTGTATTTTCCTTTAAATGAATAACGATAAACCTTATTCTCAAAGCAAAGGCTATCCTCTTTTGAGAGAACATTAACTTTAATATTATTATAAAGCAGCTCAGGAATACTTAATTGCAATGAATCGTTCTTAGAAGTAAAATCACCCAAAATTATAATACGATTTGAATGGAATTGACCCTGCCAAATGGTTTGTGATAAACCAATTTGACAAAAGAACACTGCAATTACTAAATATAAAAAATCGGGAATTTTCATAATTAAAACTATACCTAACTATTTGTTTTCAGCTTTCAAATAATCAATAATTATCGAAATTTCATCAGCTAATTCAGTTGGACTACCTGAATATCCTGTAGACCTCCAACGTAAGTTTCCTTTTTGATCAATAATCATTTTTTGCGGAATACCTGAGAATTTGAAGTCTTGCGCATATTTCTGATAAGTATCATCCATTTTACCCGTTTTAGCATTCACATTATCATAAAGAAGGGTAAAATCATAACCTTTTTCTTCGATAAACTGTTGAGTTTTTTGCTTGTAATCTTTGATTTGCTCTTGAGTATCTACAAAATAAAACTGTACGTTTTGATCATTTTTATAATGACTTACAGCCATTTGCATTCCCGGCATTGCTCTTTTACAGGGTCCACACCAAGTTGCCCAAAAATCAAGTACTACTATTTTACCTTTTAACTCATTTAAAACTACTTTTCCTCCTTTATTACTCTCTAGCGTAAAACTGCTGATAGGTAGATTTACCAGTTGCGATAATAATTGTTCTTTATGTTCATTTACTTTATCTTCTGATTTAAATGATTTTAAATAATCATCGAAACCAGCTTCGCTTCCACCATTTTTAACAAAATTAGATTTAGCAGTTGCTAACATCTCTGCTGTCACATTGTTTTCCTCTACACACTTTTCAAAGAATATTTTAGCTTCGGTATAATTCCTATTTCTATTTAACATACGAAAAAACATTTCATTGAAAGAAGCATTTTTATAAGCAAAAAAGGGTTTTACTTTTTCTAAATACTTATCCGTTTGATCAAAATATTTGAAATGCTCAAGTAATTTTGCGTAGGTAAAAAACTCTCTTGAGGCACTTTTTACTGCTAAATCTTGCCATTGTTTAAGAGATAACTTTTCTTCATATTCCTTTGGCACATATGCTTCTCTGCGTTCAAATTCAGAAATAAAAGCATCAGCATATATTTTTAAATCATCAAGAGATGTTTTTTCGATTTCATCATAATTCCTATCAAAAGGAATAGAAAAGAAATGCCAGCTAAAATCTAATAAATTGTTAAATGAAATATTCTTGATATTATTTAAGACAATAGAATAATCTTTGTTTTTAATAATTGCATTGTAGACAATAGATCTATATATTTTGTCTAAATACAAACTTTCGGCATCTGTAAAAACATCATTGAAATTTTCTTTTGGGAATTGTTTTTCAAAAGCTGTATACTCTTTTGATTTAGCATCTATATCGGCTTCATTGGATATTTTTTTCAATGCTAAATCTCTTGCTAAAACTCCATTAGGATAAGACTTTAAAAGAACGTTTTGAACTGAATCAATAAATTCTTTTTGTTCCGTCACATTTAAAAGTGCTAATGTTTTTTGAATTGCATATTGTCTTTTATTATTCAAAGACGTTGTTAAAATGTATCTTAGTTCATTTTTAATTCTATCGTCTATACCTACAGGTTTAACTATCTTGGATAGCTTAAGCCCTTCATAAAAAATATCATCACGACTTTTAGGATGGTATTGTAATTCATACTTTATCCACATAAAAGCTACATTATCTTCTATAAATGAACTTTCAGCTACTTTTACTGGTACACTTTGTTGAAAAATTGGACTACGTAACATACCCCACGACAAAAATGCTCCTGGTGAAGACCTAAGCATCCACGAATATGGAAAATCACCACCATTATCGATATCAGAACCCGAATTAAAAACACAGGTTATTAAAGCAGGATGATCTGATATCTTAACTTTGGTTTCCCAAGTCCCCTCTTTGGTTTTAGTAAGTGTAATATCTTCAATAAGCCATTTAAAATTATCATAGATATACAATATACCTGTAATATTTGTAGCCTCTTTTAAAATAGTTTGAGATGGATCATAAGAAATAGTAATTTCTTGACCTGGTAAAGGCAATGCAGGAATTATTTTAAAATTTTTTGATTGCGCACTAACTACTACTGTAAATATTACACAAATAAATAGAGCTAGGGTTTTAATATTCTTCATAATATTATTATTGTGACTTGTCCGAGAAGATTCCCGGACAAGTTTTTTAATTTAAAAAAAGTCATTTTAATTATTCTGTTGTAGATCAGGAGCTAATTCAAAATAAATTGGAGCAAAAGGGAACTGATATCTATTCCCATCAGGAAGTATTGTAAACGTTTCCGTAAGGAAAGGATGAGAAATTGTTTTAACAAAACGACTGTCTTTATTTAATCGTTTTAAATCAGCCCAACGAAATCCTGCCACGCCCATTAACTCTCTTCTGCGTTCCTGCAAAACTTTTACCAGAGCATCTTCGGCATCCGTTGCAGTCAAATCATAATATTCGGCTGCTAAAAAACGTGCTTTTCTCAAAGTATTTATTGCATTCATTGCGCCAGCTACATCATTATTACGAGCTAAACATTCTGCTTTTATCAAATACATTTCAGGTACAGTAGGTCCTGCATTTCTTGACTCTCCGGTTAATAATTCTTTACAATAAGCCCTACCTGAAGGAATAACTCCATTGGTCATAGTAGTTATTGGTCGGGTATATTTTTGATAACGTAAATCTTTCGAATCGAAAGTATTTAAAAACTCATCACTTAATGACAAAATCATTGGTGAATAAGCATATGTTGCTGTTGTTTGTTTGGATAAGATCAATTCAGGATCCTGATAGGTTTTAGGGAAACCGTTATTGCCAACATTGATATAATTTTCCAGATTAAGAAGTGTGTTTTGTAAAGCTAAAGCGGCTTCAGCATTTTTTAAAGCCTCTGTATAATTCCCCATCATTAAATAGGTTCTGGCCAAAAGGGCATGAGCAGATGCTTTAGAAGGGAATGCCACATTTCTATCAGAATTCACATTAACAAGACCTGCTTCTGTAGCTTCTGTAAGATCGGAAACAATTGTTTCATATACTTTTTTTACTGAAGCACGTTCAATCTTTTGATCCACTGTAGGCGTTGTAAAGAGTGGGATACCCAAGTCAGTCGAAGAAGTAGTCGCATCATATGCCTTTCCAAAAATATTCACTAAATTTAACAATGCAAAAGCGCGATGTACCAATGCTTCTCCTTTCAATTTTATTTTTTCCTCATAAGTCCCATTCTTACTATCCATTACATCAGCAATAACAACATTAGAATAGTACAATGAAGTATACATTACATTCATATTAGAATCCGTCTCTCCTGTAAAATAGATTGAATCAGCATACTTATAAACCTGGATATAAGGACGGTAATAAGCTGATGTAGCATATTTATTAAAATAAGTTGCATGATCATCTCTCATTACAATATCATCTGAAGCCACATCAACTAATCCATATGATTTATTATAAATATTTGAATTATTTAGTAAATATCTAAAATTCACAGTCTCTTCGGGACTTAGCTTTCCTTCTGTTTTTATATCAACATAATTATCACAACTCACACACAGAGTTAGAATTAAACCTATATATATTAAAAATTTTTTCATCGTTTAGCTATTAAAAATTAATATTAAGACCTAGCGTATACATCCCTACCGGAGGTAATTTTGATGTTATACCTGTATAAGGTAAAAAGTCCGGATCAATGTTATCTTTATTCTTGCGCCAAATAATTCCAAGATTTCTAGCTGCAAACGTAATTGAAGCATTTTCAATAAATGTATCTTTTAGAAATGAAGACAAGTCGTATTTCAATGAGATTTCTTTAAAACGAATATGATCTCCGTCAATAACACGATTATCACCAAACAAATAACGTACATAACTATAACCTGTCATTCCTTTTACACCTGGAACTGAAGTTGTTGCTTCATCACCTGCAACTCTCCATCTGTTATCAATTTCAGCATTAAGATCGTATTTAGTAAATGATCCGTATCTGTCAACATATTGTAGAAAAGTAGGCTTAAACAATACATAATCCAATTTATAAGTTGCCAACATATACAATGAGAATTTGTGATATCTGATATTTGAACTAATACTTCCATAATATTGAGGAGTAGAAGTCCCCATATACTTCATGTCTTCTATATCTGTTAAAATTGTAGTAGACTTAACAATATCCCCGCTTTTATTATAGATTTGTGTCATCCCATTTGCATCTAAACCAGCTGAACGGAAAGCAAAAACACTACTTAAACCATAACCTACAATTGGTGGAGTACTTCCAGTACCATTCAAATAAGAGGAATAACTTGTATATCTTGAATCGGTTACTTCATTTGTATTATAAGAAGTTACTAAGTTTAAATCGGCACTAAAATTTTGATTTCGAACCAGAACACCATTTAAATTCAAATCGATCCCATGTCCTTCTAAAGTAGCTGTATTACGAGTTAAACTGTTATTTGGAAGACCATAAAATGGAGAAACAGGAAAATCCTGAATAAGGTCCTTACTATTTTTCTTATAATATTCCAAAGTACCATTTAAACGCGAATTAAACAATCCAAAATCAACCCCTACATTAAATACCCCTGTCTTTTCCCAAGTTAAAGTTGGATTAGCAGCTGCGGTAACAAAAGCGTAAGGAAGTTGAGAATACGTATCAATTGATGCCAACGAAATATTGGTAAACGGAAAAGTTGTCAAACTAATATTTCCATTGAAACCATAACTCAAACGCAAACTTAAATTATTTACAAAAGTTGCTTTTTCCATAAATGCTTCTTTGTAAACATTCCATTTAGCCCCTGTTGACCATAAAGGTGTTCTTCTTAAAGATTTGTCAACACCAAAATTATTATAATCATCTAAACGTACACTTCCTGAAATAGTGTATTTATTATCATACGAATAAGCCGCATTCGAATAATAGGATAAGAAACGACGACGTTGATCTTTTTCAGTATTATTATAAGATATACCTATAGTAGAGCCATAAACATTTGTATACGATATTCCAGGTAAATCTATTGACGATTGTGTAGGTTCATTATAACCGTACAAAGTTCTTCCTGAATTTATGTCTCGAACTTGACGAAATTCTATACCCCCTAAGGCATCAACTTTATGCTTTTCCGCTATCGCTAAATCATAATTTAGTTGCCCCCTTGCTGTATAACTATTTTTAGTATATCCATTAGATTGGTATATACCCCCTTTTGGTATACCATATGTAAGTTTATTGGTAGTTGTATTTAAATAAGTGGCATAATTAATAGCATCTCTCACATAATAAGTTTGCTCATTATAAATATTTGTATTTGTTAAATTTGAATTTTCCATATAATAAGTCCCTACAGCATTTAATCCTTTTATTAAAGGAACCGTAAGAGCTATATTTGCTGAATAATTATTCTCTTTTATTTCTTTATTTGAATTTTCTAATTCATCAATATAATTATAGGTCCATGGTAAATAGCCTTTTTCAGTTAAGGACTGGCTACTTGTAGAATAAAATCTTCTATAGTAATCTACTGAATTTCCATTATCGTCCACAATTTGATCATAAGGCAACAAAGTACTTGACGAAGCTGCAAGAGGAGCTAATCCTAAACCGTTTTGCAAATAATTAAAGAAAGACCCCTTCAAACTGGTACTTAATTTAAAAGACTTAAAAAGTTTAAAATCCTGATTTACTGTAAGAGTCATTCTTTTTCCTTCATTTCCTATAGCATTTGGTTTCTCTTTTGAAAAAGCTGCTGAAGTAAAATAGCTATAATCATCCTTACCTCCACTTAACGATACATTGAAATTTTTAGACTCTGCGGCTTGTAATAAATATTTTTGTATCTGATCGTAATTATTCCTATTTCTTAGAACATTTAATTTAGCCTCTTTTTCTGCTGCGGTAATAGTTCCTCTTTTTTCCTGAAACATAATTTCCAATCCCTGACTAATTGGATTAGCATAATAAAGATTTGTAGCATTTGCCGGATCAGACACCATATTTTTATCTACTAACTCTTGCTCCAGATTTAATACCTGAGAAGAATTCATTAAAGAAAGGCTGGAAAGTTTAGGTTCTGCTGATATACTGTAATTTTGGGAAACTGAGATTCTTGACTTACCCTTTTTTCCCTTTTTAGTATCAATTACCATTACTCCATTAGCCGAACGAGCTCCATAAATTGAAGCTGCTGCTGCATCTTTCAAAAAGGTAATTTTCTCAATATCGGCTGGATTCAACGTACGAATATCTAATTCTGTAGGCGTTCCGTCTAATACAATTAGTGGCATACTGCTTGACCCGCTTGTTTGATAAGTTGATTTACCACGAATTCTGAAATTATAACTGGTTTTACCAGCTGCATCACCAAATACATTATCATAAACAAAGGTATTATCAGAATCTAATATATCTACCGCTAAACCAGCAACCTGTCCTTCTAATTGATGCATTACATTCGAAACCGGGATTTTCTCCAAATCTTTGGCAGTTACTACCGAAACTGAACCTGTAGAACGTTCATTATCAATTTTTTGATAACCTGTCGAAACTACTTTAACTTCATCTAGCTCACTAACCGACTGAACCATAACAATCTCCTGAAATTTTGTTTCATCTTTGATGGTTATTTCTTTACGTTCGTAACCAATGTAGTCAATTATTAAAACATCTCCTTTGTTAGCTAAAATTTCAAATTTCCCATCAAAATCCGTAATTGAACCATTCTTTGTCCCTTTACACCAAACGGTTGCTCCTACTAGATTTTCTCCATTAGCATTTTTTATCCTTCCTTTAATTTCAATCTCAACTACATCCGCATTAGTACTTGAAGCATCATTTTTTTTGGTTTTGTCTAAAGCTATAATAATTCTGTTTCCATCTATTACTTCAACCTTAAATTGTTTACCAACAATTCTTCCCACTAAATCAACCGCATTTTCATTGCTTGCTTTAACTGAAATAATTTTATTTGCATCAAAACTATTATCACTATAAAAGAACTCTAAATTAGTTTGTTTAGTTATTGATTTAAAAATGGATGAAATGGATTGATTTTTAATATTAATATTTACCTTTTGCGCTGAAGCAAAAGAAACTACATGAGCTAAAAATATTGATAGTATAATTGATTTCCTCATAACATAAAGAAATTTATTCCTTAGAGCCGATTTTAAATCGCCCCTTTCTCTGGATACGTTTTTTTTCATACTTTTGAAATGTTTAGTTAGTTAAACTGTTGAACTCTTTTTTCTGCTAAATTCTCACCGGGAAATGTTGGCGCATTTTCCGGTTTTTTTTACTGGTTAATTTTTACTTCATACTTATCGTTTTTTTGCGTTATTTTATAATTAATGTTAGATGTTTTACTGATAATTTCTAAAATGCGACTTAAGGATTCCTGTTTTAGTACAAGACCGGTAAAACGAATGTTTTCAATTTGACTGTTTTCAAATTTGACGTCAAAATTGTACCATTTTCCAAGAATATTAAGTATTGTTTTTAAGTCTTCGTTTTCAAAATAAAACTTACCTTCTTTCCAGGCTGCATATTTTGCAGCATCAACATTTACTACACTTACATTAACAGCTGTCTTAGGCGAATAAAAAGCTTGTTGTCCGGGTTTTAAATCAACCACTTCACTTTTTGTAGCTTTAGTTTTCAAATCTGATAATCTAACTTTTCCTTCTACTAAAGTCGTAGCAAAATAATTATCATCTGTATACGAACTCACATTAAACTGAGTTCCCAAAACGGTGATTTTTCCTGATTTAGTAATTACATGGAATGGACGATGAGGATTTTTACTTACTTCAAAATAAGCTTCACCTTCTAAAACCACCGAGCGTTGTTTTTCATCAAAAGCAACCGGATATTTCAAAACCGTTTTAGAATTTAACCAAACTTTAGTTCCATCTGATAATTGAAGATAAAACTGTCCTCCTCTTGGTATGGATAACGTATTGAATTCATTTTTATCAGCTGAAACATTCGCATCATAAATAATTTCCTTTCCATTACTCTTTACCCCATTAGCATTATAGGCAACCCCTTTCACAAGATTAACTTTATTACCATTAGCCAATATCAATGTTGCTTTATCTTTACCTGGTTGAAGATCCTGAATCGACACTACCGAATCAGTTTTATTAGTTTCTAATAACGGCTTACGTTGAATAAAATAAAAAGAAACTCCAAGTAAAACCAATAGTACGGCTGCATACTTGAATATATTAAGATACCTAACTGGTGTTTGATCTTCTAATTGAATTTTGTTTTTTATTTTTTTCCAATCTTCTTTTTTATCAATTTGATAAAGTAACTCTTTTCGGGATTGAATTTTATCAGGATCAGTAATATTCGACAATATTGTAGTTTTTTCACTTTCAGAAAACAAATCTGTTTCTTCAAGTGCTTGCGGTTTTTTGTTATTCAAAAGCGAAACTGCAATTTGATCTGAAAGCTGTAATATTTTATGTAAAATCGTCATTAGTTGAGGTCTTTTTAATACTATGACGACAAAAAATTAATATGGGGTTAAAAAAATATTAATTTTTTTTTAATGTTTTTCACCAAACACCTAACTTTCCATAACGTTATCGATGAAATGCAAGAAATAATTTAATTTATTTTAAATATCAAATACAAATGCAATAAGAATAAAAGAGTGTTCTAAAATAGGCTTTAGTCTTTTATAAGCTATTTTTTTTTGAGCCTTAATGGTATTTAAAGACAGGCCTAATTCTTCGGCAATTTCAGCATTACTTTTTCCTTTAACGCTTAACCTAATAATTTGAGCACATTTCTTAGGCAACGTATTTATCGCATTGTCTATAATATTTGTGGTTTCGGCAATAACAACTTCTTGCATAAAAAAAGGATCTGATTCTGCTTCTATAAAATCGTCAACAACAAGTGATTCTGTAACTTTCACCCTGTGACTTTTTAAATAATCTAAAGAACGATTGCGTACAGAAGTGTACAAATATGATTTAATCGTAAATTGATTTTGAAACTCAATATTATCCTCCCAAATTTTTATAAAAACATCCTGAACAATATCTTTGGCTAAATCTAAATTATTAACGTATGTATTTGCAAACAAACACAATGCAGAATACATTGTATCGTAAACATTCTTATACTCACTTGCCGTTAATTTTTTTGATTCTGCCATTAAAAAATCAATACTGATTAAATCTATCATTCTAAATACTGATTGATAGACAATTCAAAAATAGTCTTTTTACCAACTAAATGAAATCTGTCCTCTAAAACATTTAAATTATTGACACCAAAAATTCAATGTCATTTAAAAAAACAGGAAAAATCTCAACAAAAACAAAAAACCCTGAAACATTAAAGTTACAGGGTTTTACTACCTTTTATAATTTCGATCAGCAGAGAGGATGGGATTCGAACCCACGATGCAGTTACCCACATACAAACTTTCCAGGCTTGCTCCTTCAACCACTCGGACACCTCTCTAATTGGGATTGCAAATAACAAGAAAAAAATGATTTAGAAAAGTAATTTTCGATAATAATATCTCTTCTCTGTTTTAAAAAATGGAAGAATTTTAAAGATTCTTTTTAAAAGCTTCAATAAATAAATTAATAGCTTTTTTTTGATATTGATTGTTAATTCTCAAAATAAACGCATTACGCTCTACTGCAATACCTTGAAGTTGTATTGATTGAATATTTTCCCAATCTTTTATAGCTTTTTCAGTTACTATGGTAGCCCAATTGCTATTTTCAATCATTTTCAACAAAGCAAGAATCGCATTAATTTCTATTGAAATTTTAGGTTTCATATTGAATTCATAAAACAAATCATCTAAGTACTCTCTGGAACTGAATCCTTTTGACGGCAAAATAAGCGGTATTTCATTAACCTTTGCAAATGGGATACTTTCTAGTTTTGCTAACGGGTTCTTTTTGGATACCGCCATAACCAAACTTGAGCTAAACAAAGGAATTTTTTGAATCGACAAGGGAATATCACTAGCTGAAAGAACCAAAACCAAATCCAATTCATTATTAAGTAATTCTTGTTTTAAAGGTTCTGTGGATCCATATTCAACTATAATTTTAAGATCGGGGTATTTCATTGCAAAATCCTGTACTACAGGTAAAATCAACAATCCAAAAATATAAGTCACTCCTATTCTAAGTTCACCCCCAATTAACTCGTTCAAATCATCAATAGCCTGCTTACCTGTTGCTACATCATCAAGAATACGTTTAGCATGTTGCAGGAAAACAGCACCCGCTTCGGTCAATTGCACTTTTTTCCCCGTACGTAAAAACAAAGGCATACCAAGTTCTTCTTCTAATTTTTTTATCTGTTGAGACATCCCAGACTGTGTTACAAAACAGGCTTCGGCAGCTTGGGTAAAATGTAACACTTCTGCTAGCTTTACAAAATAATGCAATTGAAAAATTTCCATACTTATAAGTATAAATAATCATATTGAGTAAAATTATTAATTTTTATAATCATTTCATAATTACGAAATTTGTATCAAAGAAATGAAATCATGTTTAGAGCCTTACAATCCCGAAATTTCAAACTGTTTTTTTATGGACAATCTGTATCAGTTATTGGTACTTGGTTGCAAAAAACTGCTGTAAGTTGGATGGT
>JALRGZ010000095.1 GCA_023253295.1 Flavobacterium sp. | reverse complement strand
CAAACAGGTGAATGTAAAGCATATTTTGAAAATGGACAATTAGAACAAATTGGACAATATAGCAATAATGAACTAACAGGAGAATGGAAAACGTATCATGAAAATGGACAACTAAAACAAATTGGACAATATAGTAATAATGAACAAACAGGTTGGTGGAAAACGTATCATGAGAATGGACAATTAGAACAAATTGGACAATATAACAATAATGAACCAATAGGAGAGTGGAAAATTTATCATACCAATGGTTCTATTTATCAAATAAGAATTTGGGAAAATGGAAAATTTATGAATATTGTTTCCTGTTTTGATAATAAAGGGAACGCACTTGAAAAAGGTACTTTGTTGAATGGTGATGGTACAGTAAATTTTTATCATGAAGATGGAAAATTAAAAGAAACGAAACAATATAAAAATGGTCTGGTTCAAGAATGATATTATCAATATCGTGTAAAACAGCAACATTTTCAGCTAACACTAATACACCGTTTTACCATTTATATTTGAAACTATTAATTAATAATAATGCACAAAAATAAAGTTTTACTAATCCTATTTTTTTTTCAATTTGCCTTTTTAGTAAATGCACAATATCAAACCACTCCCAACAAAAAAGGGCAGGGGTATTTTACAAATCCAATTTTTGGAGGGGATTATCCTGATCCCAGTATCTTAAGAGATGGAGAAGATTATTATATGGTACATTCTTCATTTGAATATTATCCGGGTTTGTTAATTTGGCATTCAAAAGACCTGATCAATTGGAAACCACTAACGTATGCTTTGAACAAAAATATTGGTTCGGTATGGGCTCCTGATATGATAAAGGCCAATAATAAATATTACATTTATTTTCCTGCAAACTACAGTATTTATGTTGTAGTTGCTGATAATATGGCGGGACCCTGGAGTGATCCGGTAGATTTAAAAATAAGAAACATTGATCCCGGACATGTTGTTGATGAAAACGGAAAGCGTTTTTTGTATTTTCCGAATGGGGGTTATGTACCGTTAGCTGATGATGGTCTTTCGGTTACAGGTGAAATGAAACATGCTTACAGCGGCTGGCCAATTCCTAAAGAATGGTCTATTGAATGTTTTTGCCTGGAAGGCCCTAAACTGATGAAAAGAGGTGACTATTACTATCTTACTGTTGCTCAGGGTGGAACAGCAGGGCCGGCTACAGGTCACATGATTATTTCGGCTCGTTCCAAATCACCTTTAGGACCATGGGAAAATTCTCCATATAATCCAATTGTGAGGACAAAAGACAGTAATGAAAGGTGGTTGTCTAAAGGGCATGGAACACCCTTTGAAGATGCTAAGGGAAATTGGTGGATGCTGTTTCACTCTTATGAAAAAGGATTTTATAATTTGGGTCGCCAAATTGTGCTTTTGCCAGTGGAATGGACTAAAGAGGGTTGGTATAAAATCCCTAACGGAATTTCTGAAACCAAGCCTATAAAAATGCCGGGCATTACGGTTGTTGCAAAAAAGAATTCATTTGAAGATAATTTTGAAGGTAATAAATTAAATCCTCTTTGGCGTTTTTATGAGGAATACGATACAGATAGATTTAAAGTTGTCGATAATAGCGTGACTATAAAAGGTAAAGGGAATTCAATGGCCAGTTGTTCGCCATTGCTTTACACTCCAACGGATCATTCTTATACAGTTGAAGTTGAGCTTTTTATTGAGGGCAATGCTACAGGAGGTTTTAGTTTTTTTTATAATAAATCGGCAAATTCCGGTTTTATGGCAGATACTAAGAATCTTATAGTGAACATTCATGGATGGCAGTTTCAATCACAAAGTGATGTGCTAAAAGGTCATGTGTTTTTGCGTATGAAGAACATCAATAACAATGTCGATTTGTATTATAGCCTGAATGGTCATGACTGGATTAAGATTGAAAATTCCTTAGAAATTTCAGGTTTTCATCACAATGCTTTTGGGGGGTTTCTCGGAGTACGTATAGGCCTTTGCTCTATAGGAGAAGGATCGGTGAAATTTAAAAATTTCAAATACATGCCAATAACTAATAATTAAGATAATTAATGTCTGTTTAATATTATATTAAAAAGAAGTCTAAAAATAAATTTCTTGAAAATCCATAAAAGTCACCTTCTTTTGTTTTTGGAAATTAATTTTGATGAATTTTAAACAGGATTAAAATAATAATAAAAACAATTTTTTAACTATTAACAAACAAATACCAAACAACATGAATTCATTACAGTTATATGATTATCTGGTTTTCTTATTTTATTTTTTCCTTGTTGCAGGATATGGATTTTATATTCATAGAAAGAAGAAAAAAGCAAGTATATCAGCTTCTCATGATTATTTTTTAGCAGAAGGCTCTTTGACATGGTGGGCAATTGGAACCTCATTAATTGCTTCCAATATTTCTTCGGAACAGTTTATTGCCATGTCAGGAAACGGTTTCAAAATGGGATTGGCCATTGCAACCTACGAATGGATGGCAGCATTAACATTAATTATTGTAGCGGTCTTTTTTATTCCTGTCTATTTAAAAAACAAGATTTATACCATGCCGCAATTTTTAAGTGAGCGATATAATGAAAATGTAGCCATGATTATGGCTGTATTCTGGCTGTTGCTTTACGTCATTGTAAATTTAACTTCTATACTTTATTTGGGGGCATTAGCCATCAATGGAATTTCAGGTATTAATGTAGACTTATGTATGTATGCTTTGGCTATTTTTGCCATTATCATTGCATTGGGCGGAATGAAAGTTATTGGATATACCGATGTAATTCAGGTGGTGTTTTTAATTTTTGGAGGTTTAGTAACCACTTATTTGGCTTTAGATAAGGTAGCCGACTTAAATGGTCAGCATGGAATTGTAGATGGGTTTAATTACATGATGAATCAATCCGGTGACCATTTTCACATGATTTTCAAAAAAGATAATGCTAATTTCCCTTCATTACCTGGATTAACGGTATTACTGGGAGGAATGTGGATTGTGAATTTGAATTATTGGGGGTGTAATCAATACATTACACAAAGAGCATTGGGAGCTGATTTAAAAACAGCTCGTGGTGGAATCTTGTTTGCTGCTTTCTTAAAATTATTAATGCCTGTAATTGTAGTTTTGCCGGGTATTGCTGCTTTTATCATCCACATGAAAGGAGGATTACAAACTGAAATGCTTGGAGCAGATGGTGCTTTAAACCCTGACAGAGCTTATCCTGTATTGTTGAATTTATTACCAACAGGATTAAAAGGATTATCATTTGCGGCTTTAACTGCTGCAGTAGTAGCTTCATTAGCAGGAAAAGTAAATAGTATCTCTACTATTTTTACACTTGATATTTTTAAGAAAAAAATTCAACCAGATGCTACCGAAAAGAGAATGGTACAGATAGGTAAAATGACAGTACTGATTTCTATGCTTATAGCCGTTATGATTGCTCCTTTTTTAGGGATTGACAAAAAAGGTGGTTTTGAGTTTATTCAGGAATATACAGGTTTTGTGAGTCCCGGAATTTTTGCGATGTTTATTTTAGGTTTTTTCTGGAAAAAAACAAGTTCTAATGCAGCTATGTTTGCTACAATTGGCGGTTTTATTTTGTCTGTGATATTTAAGTTTTTACCACAATTTGTGGACTTAGAATTTTTAAATACTATCGGATTCGCAACCTTAGTAGAACAATCAGATAAAGCGATGCTTTATGAAATTCCGTTTTTGGACAGAATGGGATTTGTATTTGTTATTTGTGTTTTATTGATGATTGTAATTAGTTTATATGATGCTAAAAGACAAATCAAAGTAAAAGGTCTGGAAGTGGATACTACTATGTTTAAAGTCAATAATGGATTTTTAGCAGGTAGTCTTATTATAGTTGGGGTTTTGGTTGCCTTGTATTCAGTATTTTGGTAGGATACAAAAAATTAAATTTTAGTTCAATTTATCCCGTTATATAATAACTGAAATTTAATCAGACTTTTAATAATACTGTTACTTTTTAAAGCAGTAGTAAGCTCTTGTTTACTATTGCTTTTTTTATTTGTGTTTATAGGAAGTTGCGGAAAGATTTTACCTCTTTCCTTGTTTAAGATTTTATCGTTTTTATCGAAGTTAAATTTTTTATTTTTTATCGAAATTAGATATCTTAATATCTCTATGTTTCGTACAAAGTACTTCCTCTTTTTTTTAAAATTCAATTGCAGTTCTTAATAAAAACTAAATGACTGATTTGTCTTTTCTTAAAATAATACATTTGGAACCTATTTAGAATACATATCGACCTGTTTAAATTTGTTTGAATTCATAATTTAGTGTTTATTAATTTGTTGTTATTAATAAAAAAAATAATTATTAATTCGTGATTTCATAAATAAAAAGATTTAAAGTTGATAATTTTTTAAAAATTGAATTTCAAATCGTTTTTTCTGGTGTTAACAAAATGAAGCTGTAAATATTAGTTTGGCTTATACAATGTATTCAATAATTAACAAATAAACCCAAAACAGTTTGCCTATGATATAAAAGAAGACAAAAGTAAATTAACCACACATGTCTTAAAACTATCAATAAAGGGAGTTAGAAATAATCCAATTTATTTAAGATGTGTAAACTAAACCAACTAATACTAATTAATTATTAAAAATTATGAAAAAACTTCTCAAAAAAAGAAACCGTAGTCATCAGGTTTTAAAATTTGACTTAAAGACGAAGCTTAATGCCGTATTTCTTTTTATTAGCATTTTTATCTTACAACCAAAAAATCTTTATTCAGCAACATTAGATATAGAATCTAATACTCCTCAGAATAATATACTGCAGCAGTTTACGGTAAAAGGTACAGTGTTAGATAGTAATGGACAACCTTTACCTGGTGCCAGTATTATAGAAAAGGGTACAAATAACGGTGCTCAAACAGATTTTGATGGTAAATTCACGTTAAATGTTTCCAGCAAAAATGCTGTTTTGGTGGTTACTTTTATTGGTTTTACTACTCAAGAAGTAGCTGTAAATGGTCAGGCTACTATTGGTATAACGTTAAAAGAAGATATAGCTTCTTTAGATGAGATTGTGGTGATAGGTTATGGAACTCAAAAGAAAGCACTTGTTACCGGATCTAATCTTCAGGTTAAGGGTGAAGATCTTGAAAACAGAAACACAGTTAATGTATTACAAGCACTACAAGGACAAACTCCAGGTGTCCAAATAACATCAACTTCAGGTCAGCCAGGATCAGGTATGAAATTTGTTATCAGAGGTATAGGAAGTATTGGTGATATTTCACCACTATACGT
Source organism: Flavobacterium sp. (assembly GCA_023253295.1). Classification (GTDB taxonomy): domain Bacteria; phylum Bacteroidota; class Bacteroidia; order Flavobacteriales; family Flavobacteriaceae; genus Flavobacterium. The sequence continues at coordinate 12,722 of JALRGZ010000095.1, read as the reverse complement.
TGTTGATGGAATTATAACTGGTGATGTTTCTTATTTGAGTAATTCGGATATAGAGTCTGTATCTGTTTTAAAGGATGCAGCTTCAGCAGCTATTTATGGGGCTCAATCTTCCAATGGTGTTGTTTTAATTACTACAAAGAAAGGAAAGAAAGGAAAAGCTGGTCAGATTACATTTGATCAATATTATGGATTACAATCAGTTGCAAGAAAAGTTGACTTATTGAATGCTAAAGAATATGCGACTATCATAAATGAATCAGCTGTTAATTCAGGGAAAGCACCCTATTTTACAAATGCTCAAATAACTGCTTTAGGTAATGGAACTAATTGGATGGATAAAATGTTTGTTGATAATGCACCAACTAAAAACACTAATTTGGGTTTTTCAGGAGGTTCTGAAAGTTCGGTTTATTCAGGAGGATTATCTTATTTAGGACAGGAAGGTGTTGTAGGGGGTAAAGATTTATCAAATTACGAACGTTTTGGTTTTAGATTTAATTCGGAACACAAATTATATAAAGATGTTGTTACTATAGGTGAGAATTTAAGCTTTACTTATGTTAAGAATAATGGTATTGCCGTTGGAGGTCAATACAATAACACATTAAGAAGTGCATTTAGTGCAAGTCCATTATTGCCTATGTATGATGAAAATGGAGACTTTTATGATACTACGGGGCATAGTGAGCCTTGGTTGTCTGGTTTTTCAAACCCTTATGCTTCAGCTTTATATGGAAGCAATAATGAAAGCAATAGTCAAAAATTGTTTGGTAGTGTATATTTAGAAATTGAGCCTATCAAAGGGTTGACATTTAAAACTACCTTAGGTTTGGATTATAATGCAGGTGAAAGTCATTCTTATAGTTCTATATACCGTTTGTCTATTTATAACTTTACTACAAGAGACGGAGTATCCCAAAGTATGAATAAAGGAAAAACTTTGAATTGGGATAATTTATTAACCTATAAATTTAATGTAAAAGAAAATCATCATTTTGAAGCCATGATAGGATCGTCTTCGATAGTACATGATGATACGTATATTAATGGAAGTAATAGAAATTATATTTATTCTGATTTAGAACATGCTTGGCTTAATAACACGACTAATAAAGATGATGCAGCATTAATTAATATAGGGGGAGGTAAAAGTGAAAGAAATAAAATGTCTTATTTTAGTAGATTTAATTATAATTTTAATGAAACTTATTTAATAAATGCTACTTTAAGAGCCGATGGGTCTTCTACCTTTGGATCAGGACATCAATGGGGGTATTTTCCGTCTGTTTCTGCAGGTTGGATAGCAACTAATGAAGAGTTTTTAAAGAATTCAAAAATTATTGACTTCTTTAAATTAAGGTTGAGTTGGGGACAAGTAGGTAACCAAAACGCTGGGAATTATGAGTATTTGACAACTGTAAAAGCTTCAACAACTAATTACACTTTTGGTAATGTTGAAGGTTCGTTGACACCAGGAGCCTATCCGGACAGATTTGGCAATCCTGATTTAACCTGGGAAACTTCAGAACAGACTAATATTGGTTTTGATGCAAGATTACTTAATAATACATTAGGTGTTACTTTTGATTGGTATAATAAAATCAACAAAGGTTGGTTAATTAAAGTTCCTATTATTGCAACAGCAGGAGCAGAGCCACCTTATATTAACGGAGGTGATGTAACTAATAAAGGTGTAGAACTGGCATTAGATTATAAAAGCTCTATAGGTAATTTTAATTACAATATTTCAGCAAATGGTTCATTCAATAAAAATAAGGTTGGTCATATACCAACTTCTGACGGGCTTATTCATGGAGATACAAACGAATTATTTGCAAATGCACCTGAATTTTACAGGGCTCAAGATGGATTGCCTGTAGGTTATTTTTGGGGCTATAAGACAGCAGGAGTATTTCAAAACCAACAACAAATAGATGATTATGGTGCTCAACCCAATGCTGCTCCGGGAGATGTTATTTACCAAGATATAAATAATGATGGTAAAATTGATGATAATGACAATACTATGATTGGAAATCCTAATCCTGATTTTACCTATGGTTTCTCTTTATCAGGAAATTATAAAGCATTTGATTTTTTAATATCAGCAAATGGTGTAGCTGGAAATCAAATTGTACAATCCTATAGAGGTCCGGGAGGATTTGGGAACTATACAACTGCAATATTGGACAGATGGCATGGTGAAGGGACTTCAAATAGAATTCCTAGAATTACAGATGACGGAAGAAATTTTGCAAGATTCTCAGATCTTTATGTTCAAGATGGAGATTTTTTAAGATTGAACAATGTTACTTTAGGATTTGATTTTGCTAAGTTAGAGATGAGTAAACCTTTTTTCGCAAGCCAATTTAGAATATATTTTTCAGTATTAAACTTACATACATTTACTAAATATAATGGTATGGATCCTGAGATAGGGTTTGGTAATCGTTTTTCATCAGGAGTTGATTTAGGATATTACCCTAGACCAATAACTTTCATGATGGGATTAAATGTTAAACTTTAAAAAAAAAAAAGAATATGAAAAATACATATTTATATATATTGGTTTTTGGTTTTTTATCTTTAAGTTCTTGTAGCTTAGATACGGCACCCTTAACTGATTTAACTGAAACAGGTTTTTACAGAACTAAGGAAGATGCTTTTACAGCCTTAGTAGGTTGTTATGATGGAATGCAGGTAGCCACTACAAGTGGATTAGGAATACCTCTTATTAGTGAAGTGTTATCGGATAACTGTTTTGGAGGTACAGGAAATGCAGATGGCTTTGGTTTTCAGGCTCTTGATGAGTTTGATATTAGTCGCTCACCTGCGGATGTTAATATGTTTAATGATAATTGGAAAGCATATTACAAAGCGATATATCGTTGTAATGTGTTTTTAACCAAAATGGATCAAATTGACTGGAAAGGTGATGATGTTCTTAGAGCTACATATGAAGCAGAAACTAAATTTATTAGAGCAAACCTCTATTTTGATATGGTTAAACTATGGGGGCATATTCCATTATTAACAGAACCTTCAAAGGATATTATTCCACAAGCAAATCCGGATGATGTTTATAAGGTTATCGCTGAAGATTTAATGTTTGCAACAGAAAATTTACCATCTGTAGCTTATAATACTGTTGATAATGGGCGTGTTACTAAATGGGCAGCCAAATCACTGTTAGCGCGAGTATATCTATTCTATACAGGCTATTATGGTAAGTCAGATTTAGTAGGATTGGTTAGTAAAAGTCAAGCTTTGTCACATTTAGAAGATGTTATTTCATCAAGTGGTCATGGTTTAGTAAGTGATTTTGCTACCCTTTGGCCAGCTGCTTCTGTTGCAAATTATGCTGGTGAAGATAATAAAGAAGTGGTTTTCTCTATTAAATATACCTACACAAGTGATTATAATGGTAACAATGATGGAAATGCTTGGATGGTTATGTTTGGAATGAGACAATTTTCATACTATCCTTATGGAAATGGTTGGGGAGTTACGGTTAATTCGAAATTATGGGATGCTTATAATAGTAATGATACTAGGAGAGTTGCTACAATGATTGGAATTGATGAAGAATCTATCCCTTTTGATAAAATAAGTGATCAACGTGAGTATACAGGTTATTATAATAAAAAGTATTCACCGATGCTTGCTTATGATGAAAATGGTGATCTTGTAGATGCTCCTACAGCACTTGGAGGTAATGGATTCCAAATAGGACAGTTTCAAGATTATACCGTTATTAGGTACGCTGATGTCTTATTAATGGCTGCAGAATTAGGAAGTCCAAATGCTCAAACTTATTTTGATCAGGTTAGGCAACGCGCTTACAAAGCAAATTTTACATCTATTCCTGTAAATCAAGTAAATATTATGAAAGAAAGATATTTAGAATTTGCATTAGAAGGTATTAGATATTGGGATTTATTGAGACAAGGAATTAATGCTGCAGCTTCTGAGATTGCTGAAATAACAACTTTGCCAAATGGAGGAGTTGATACACAATTAACAATTTCAGCGGCAAATATCATAAAAACAAAAGGATTGATGCAAATACCTAATACGCAAATAACATTATCGGGTAATGTTTATATGCAAAATGAAGGTTGGTAGTTTATAACTTAAATTTTTAAAAAAATGAAAAAAATAAATATAATAATCACGTCATTTTTGGTATTAGTAGCAGGATTACTAGTATCGTCTTGTGAGCCGGATAATTATTCTCTGGGAAAACTTCCGGAGGAGTCCACATTAAATTTTGAAGTTACTCAAGATTTAGTAGCTAGTCCTGGAGGAAATGTTGTAAAATTAAAAAACTTAACTCCAGGTATTATCCCGTATTGGAGTTATACGGATAGTGAAGGAAAGGAGTTAGGACATACTAATTTGGGCGAAACTAGTATTTCTTTTCCATTTGCAGGTACTTATAACATTAATTTTTCAGCTTTTGATAAAGGTGGTTATGTAAGTTCTTCAAAAACAGTTACTGTTGTGGAAAATGATACAAGTTTATTTAGCGATCCAAGATGGGCAATGCTTACTAATGGTGTTGCAGGAAAAACATGGGTAATTACTATAGCACCTCTTGCTTCTGTAGGGTATGCTGGAGCAGGTTATATCAACACTACTGTTAAGGGAGACTGGGAATATTTCCCAGGGGATAACCCTAGTTGGTCTGGAATAGAGGTAGGTAAAAACTGGGGAGAAGTTACTTTTGACCTTGACGGAGGGTATCATGTGAAAGTGGTACAAACTTCACTAGTTGCTGGAAGTACGCAGCAAACTACAAGTATGGGAACTTTTGGTTTTGCTCTTACACCTGACTCTACAAATGACAGAATTTCACTTAATGGAGGATTAGAAATGCTTCATACAAATATTGCTTATACCTCGCATGGAGCTGGTTTTTCATTCTCGGATGTAAGACTTGTTGAGCTTACCGAAACTACTTTAAAATATTCCATAGTTGGTTCTGATGGTAGTCAGACAATTGTGAATTTAGTGCCCAAAACAAATTAGCATAGAATAAACTTTTCTAGGTGTGTGTGCAGAAGAAGTTTTTCTCATTTGAAAGCTTCTTCTGTTTTTTTTTAGAAAAAAAACGTAATTATATTGGTTTCGGTCCTGGGTCTAAAAACCTGAAATTTATTAGAGTACTTTAGTAATGTGAAAAAACATAAATATAAGGACTTTAATGTTTTTTAATCACTTTTCAAAACAGAGTGACTTTCAGTCCCTTGTTAAAGTAAATCTCTGCACTTTCAGTGTAGAGTGGGTTGGTTTGTTTGTAAACTACTTATAATCAGTGTGTTTTTTTGGTGTTTTTTTTAATTTACATATAATAAAAAGAATGATGTTTTGTTACAGCTGCCAATAATTGATTTTAATTTTTTTCATTTTAATTTTACTGTTTTTATCAACGAAAGATATAATCTTAGGTGTTTTTTATAAATTATAGTCTTTAGAGGGGAAAGTAGCTTATTATGTGTATAGAGTATTGGAGTATTACTATTTTGATTTCTCTTTTATTCTGTTTTGAATGAAAATTGAATAAATTTTATTTGTAAACCCCTAATTGAATGTTAGTTTTTTTGTTCTTGAATTTCTGACAGATCTGGTATTAGAAAATTATTAATCTCTTTTTTGAAAACTCTTTTATCTGGTAGTTATACTTTCAAAACTGGTGGAAACCGGTATTGAAAACTAAATTTAATGCATAGTTTTGAATTTAATGTTTTTTGTTAAAAGCCAAACAATTGAAAATATATTACAGGTAAGTAATGAAAAGTATTTCAGTTGCGTCCAAAAAATAAACGAGTAATAGTTAGTATTCTTTAATTATATATTTCATGAAATTCTTTAAATTAATCTTCATCTTTTTGATGCAAGTTCCTGTATTTGTTTTTGCTGCTACTATTTCAATTAATAATCTTAAGGTAGAGAATACTGTAACGCCTATTGGGATTGATGTGTCTCAACCAGTCTTTAGTTGGCAGATGCAATCATTAGTCAAAAATAGAGGTTTACATCAAAAAGCCTATCAAATTATTGTAACAGACAACCAAGGAAAAGAGCTTTGGAACACAGCAAAAGTGATAAGTGGTGCATCTATTAATATCAAGTATAAAGGCGAAAAATTTAAGCCCACAATGTTGTACAATTGGACAGTAAATGTTTGGGATCAAAAAGGGAAAAAGTATTCTCAAAAATCGTGGTTTGAAACGGGTTTGCTGAATTCAAAAATGGTAACTAATTCGGATTCGGATAAAGAAACAACCGCTTGGTCTGGAGCAAAATGGATTGGGGGGAATCCTACTGATATGGTTTTGTATTCACAGTATCTTCCTGTTTTTGTTATAAATGCTAAAATACAACTCAATAAAAAACAGCAATCTACAAAAGCATCTTTAATTTATGGTGCTAACGATCAACGTTTAATGGATCGCAATAAAAATCAGTACAAATTAGAAAATCAAAGAAATGACAGTTATATTCAGGTTGAATTGGATATAAGTGCTGTAGAGTCTAACGAAAATGCGAGGCTTAACATTTATCGAGTGGGTTATCATCCAACGGATAAAAAAGAAACTCCATTTAAAAGTTTTACTATTCCAAATTCTATTATTAGCAAAGAAAACAAGTATGATAGTCATTCAATTAGTGTTGAATCCTGTTTAGGAAATACTAAAATTTATATTGATGGTCATTCAAAAGAAAATTTGGTTGCAAATACTAATTTAAACCCGTTAGGTGCTGGAGGTGATTTTATAGCTTTCCCTGTAGTAGGTGAAATAGGTTTTTCAGTGCCAAAAGGGAATAATGCAACGTTTTCAAATATTGAGATTAAAAATTACCGAAGTCCTTCGAATGTGATTTATTCGGATAATCCTAATTCATCAGCCTTATTTTCGTCATTTAAAGAGGTTGTTGTTGAAAATAATAATTATGTTGTAAATGGAGGAAACAAAGGTGCTTTTGCAGTAAATGATCCAAGTCAGAATTCCATGCCGATGTTGCGTACCGAATTTGGAATTGATTCTCCAGAAATATCTAAAGCAAGATTGTATGTTACCGCGCGTGGTATTTATGATGTCTATTTAAATGGAAAAAAAATAGGAAACGATTATTTTAATCCCGGACTTACCCAATACAACAAAACCCATTTGTACCAAACTTTTGATGTGACTCCATATCTTACAAAAGGGAATAATGTATTAGGGGCTATTCTTGGAGAAGGATGGTGGAGTGGCGGTAGTACATTTGTTGGTGATAATTGGAATTTTTTTGGCGACCGTCAATCTTTGTTGGCTAAATTAGTGGTGACCTATTCTGATGGTACTGAAAAAATTATAGTAAGTGATCCTAAAACATGGAAATATTATAATGATGGGCCAGTTAAATATGGAAGCTTTTTTCAAGGAGAGGTATATGATGCAACGAAAGAAAAGGTAGTTGAAAACTGGAGTACTGCAGGGTATAATGATTCCAATTGGCATTCTGCAGTAGCTATTGGTACTAATGGATTTGTAAGTTTAGAGGGAACTGCTAATTTACCTAATTTCAATAATTTTGAAGGAGCTCATTTAGTGGGGCAATTTGGACCTACAGTTCAACCTATTAAAGAATTAACAGCTCAGTCTGTTACAGAAGTTCGCCCAGGTGTGTTTGTCTATGATATGGGGCAAAATATGGTTGGTGTACCTAAAATAAATTTGAATGCTATTGAAAAAGGAAAAACAATAGCACTACGATATGCTGAAGTTTTATATCCTAATTTAGCTGAATATAAAGGGAATGAAGACATGCTTATGCTCGAAAATATTAGAGCAGCCATGTCGCAAGATATTTATGTTACAAAAGGAGGTAATGAAACCATAACACCAAGATTTACTTACCATGGATACCGCTATGTTGAGATAACAGGGATAGAAAAACCATTGCCGTTAGCCAATGTTCAAGGGACAGTGTTGAGTTCGGTTCATCAGTTGTCTTCTCATTATGAAACTTCTAATCCTTTGGTAAATAAATTATGGGAGAATATTACATGGTCTATGTATGGTAATTTTTTGTCTATACCTACAGATTGTCCGCAGCGTAATGAACGTTTAGGGTGGAGTGGGGATATTTCTGTTTTTTCAAGAACCGCAGTCCATTTATCAGATGTGAAACAATTTTTGAAGAGACACATGCTAGCGATGCGAGACATACAAACCGAAAATGGACGATTTCCGGATGTGGCTCCTTTAGGGTATGGTTTTGGAGAAACCATGTGGGGTAGTGCTGGAATTACGGTTGCTTGGGAAAATTATTTGCAATATGGCGATGTAAGTTTGTTAGAGGAACATTATGATGCTATGAAACGATACGTAAATTATCTTATAGCCGATATTGATCCTAAAACAAATGTTTTTAAAGAAAAAGAAAGGAATACATGGGGTTCTTTAGGAGATTGGTTGAGTTTAGAAGATTCTAAGAATGAAAAAACACTATTTTGGGAATCCTATTTTATTTATGATTTAGAAATTTTGACCAAGGTTGCCAAAATTTTAAACAAGAAAGAAGACCAGGAACGTTTTTCAGAATACTATAAGCAACGTAAAGAGTTTTTCAACAGGACTTATATTGATAAATCAACAGGAAAAACGGCTTTTAGAGGAAGGATTATCGATTCACAAACCTCGTATGTGTTGCCTTTTGCCTTTGCTATTTTGACTAAAGAAAATTCAGATTTGGCTTTAAAACAATTTGTTAATTCTGTAAATAGAGAAAACAAAACAGACCAAGGTGTGGTTTGTCCACCTTATTCATTAATGACAGGGTTTATTGGAACTGCGTGGATAAGTAAAGCGCTATCAGATACTGGTAACTCAAATATTGCCTATGAATTATTGCAAAATCAATCCTATCCTTCTTGGTTGTATCCTGTTACGCAGGGAGCAACGACAATTTGGGAACGCTTGAATTCCTATACCCATGAAGCTGGTTTTGGAGGAAATAATAATATGAATTCTTTTAATCATTATGCTTTTGGAGCAGTAGGAGCGTGGATGTATAATTATTCACTAGGGATTATTAGAGATGATAATTCGCCAGGATTTAAACATTTTGTTTTGCAACCAGAACCCGATACTACTGGACAAATGAATTATGCTAAAGGCTATTACGATTCTATGTATGGACGAATTGAGAGCAGCTGGGAAAGGAAAGACGGCAAACTTGAATTTCATTTTGTTGTGCCAGCAAATACAAGCGCGACACTTTACTTACCCGCTTTAAAAGAAAGTGATGTAGCAATAATTGGAAACAAGGACGGAATCCGATTTTTGAATATTGAAAATAATAAAGCTGCTTTTCAATTAGATTCTGGTGAATATATGTTTGAAACAGTCATAAAGTAGGTAAAGCTAAATAAAGTGCATTATATAGGATATTTTGTGAGTAATCATATTGAAAAAAACGGCTCATACGACTCGTTTAGAAAAACTAAATTTTAGGAAGATCTACTTCAATATAAGTATAATGGTTGTTATATTGGTTTTAAATATTAATTTTTAGGTTGGAAATTTAAATTTGTATTTTTTTTCGGATACGTTAGAAATAAATAATTTGTATTATTACTTGTAGTGTAATTTTAATATTGGCTTGTATTAGTATTTCGCCCCGCAATTGCCTGACAAAGGAAGAGCAATTGCGGGGCGATTTTTATTCGCCCACCGGAATTGCCTGTGATTTAAAATCTCCAAGATTGAGAAAGAAACCTCTATAAGATGTCATTCCTTTCCTGAATAGATTCCAGAGTAGGGAAGCTCCCATATTGGAGAGTGTAGAATTAATAAACAAATCCTGTTTTTCGAGTGCTTCGGCAAGAGAACAACTCGGCTCACTGTTATCTTTTTGAGCTTCAAATTGTTCTTTAAATTCTTCGGTAACAAATGGGAGATTTGGAACTGTTTGATAAAGTTTAGATTGAGGTTGTTGAATCTCTTTAATTGTTGAGAGCAAAACCTGACCCGTATTTTGAGTATTACCTAAGTCCATCCAATAAAGACATTGGTTGCGCTCCCAATAGTTGTTGCTTGTGAAGTTTGTAAGAATTTCAGCGATTTCGAATCTTGCAGAGACTGTATCCACACAGCTAATAAAAATATTGGCTTTGCCTTGATTGGGAAAAGAGTTTACTTCAGAAGCCGTAAATTTTTCGCAAATGGCTTTCCAATTCGTTCCAAAAAAGCGGTTGCAACGATTGATAAGTGCTACGGATTTGTATAAACCGAGTTCGGTTTTCGCAAAAAGCTGTCTGCCCAAATTGGCGGTTGTAATGACATCATCATCGTAAAGGCAAAGTTCTAATCCCGTATGACCTAATGTAATAAGGCTATGATTCATTCGGGCAAGGGCAGTCAGCATACAACCCCCTGTACCGCCTGCACCAATGAGATTAACTGTTATTGGGTTGGTGGGATTGATTAAGTAATTGTCAGCGTAATGTATGGAGGGAATATTCATGATAACAAATCTTTAAGAGTGAAACCGTTTTTAGTAAGACATTTTAAAGGAAATTCTTTTTGGGTTTTGAATAGTTTTTGCCAGAGTTGAATCAGATTGCCTTTAACAGGACTTTGTTTCATAATCAAATGACTGAAATAACTATTGAAAAAGTTGTTTTCCCATTGGGTTATAAATTCTTCCAAAGAACAATCCGATTGAATATTAATGGAAACCGTTCCCATACAAACCTCTCCGTTTTTATACAGATTAAAAAAAGGAGCGTGGTAGAGTGGGCTTTGTTCATTGATTGCTGAATTGGAATTTAAAGCAAATACAGAAAGTCTTTTTTTAGAAGCTTTCCAAAGAAGTGGTGGTAGGGAAAACTCACCATTTTGAATTTTTAAACTCTCCACGAAATACAAATTCCTTTTTTGAGCAGGAGTGTGCCAAATGGCAAAGCCGTCTTGGTCAGGATTAAGATACAATACATTTTTAGGTAGTAATCCTGTAGGTTTTAAAAAACTGCGTTTTAGAAAGTCAGAAATATCTAAAGCCTTTGCGAGTTGTTTACTTTCATTAAGGCTCAATGGGTGGGAATTGATAGGAAAGCCTTTTTTATCAAAGTCATAACTCTCTACGTAAATTCTTTTGTCAGTTGCTTCTTTTTCAAAAATTACAAAGGCTTTTATAGGCTGATAGAGTGTGCCGAAACTATTTGAAATATCTCTCATGGGATTTGGTTTAAAAGGGAACATATATCATTTAATAGCGGAAACAAACGATTTTCAAATTCAAGATTTTTAGAGCTATTGTCAATTGCACTATCATAGATTCTAAAAATGGTTGGCTCGTCAATATCACTGCATTCGTTAAGTTCGTCATTAACGCTTCGGGTTATAGTGTCAAATAGAATCCCTTCATTATCAGCTATAAAAGAGATGTATTGTTCTGCGCTGATGATTTCATCAGTATCATCAAAATTGGAATGAGCAGTATTCTGAAAAATACTTTCGTATACGGGACGGCATCACTAAAAGGCGAACGATTAACGGTCGAAATAAGTTCGATCAGGTTTCAAAACTCAGTTTTCCCTGTAGAACTCCTGCTTTATGATATTGACGGGCTTGAAGGGATATATATTCCGGGAGCTATAAGCAGGGATGCTGCAAAAGCCTCCGCAGAGAGGTCCATTCAACCGCTGGGCATTGCATCGCTTGATGATTCATGGGGATCGCAGGCAACCGGTGCTGGTATTGAAGCGGCCAAGAGCCTTCTCAGCAAGAAGGTAAAGCTGGTAAAGGTGATGGTCAAGTCAGGATACCAGGTTCTTTTAAAGGACAAAAAAAGAAACAACAACTAAACATATTACTATTATGAAAACATTTTCTGCATTCTTGCTGGCACTATCATTTTGTGTCCAGCATCCAGCATCTGCACAGGGAAGGGAAAAAAGCCCTGGCCAGATCATTTCTTATCCAATGGATATTGCTTATTCCAAGACTACCAGTATTGTTTTCCCTTTTGATGTCCAGTCTGTAGACAAGGGGAGCCGGGACATATTGGTGCAGAAAGCAAAAGGAGTTGAGAATATCCTTCAGATCAAGGCAGCGGTTCGGAATTTTGAGCAGACCAACCTTACTGTTATTACCTCAGATGGAAAACTTTATGATTTCAGGCTCTGCTATCTGGAAGATCCAAATACGCTCACCCACACTTTTTCCGACAGCAGACAGGATAACTTTATAAACTACTCGGACCAGAATGACAACAAAAAAAAGATCTTCTACGGCGCTGAGCTTGCTTATCATGAAAGAAAAAAAGTGAACTATAATGAAAAGCAAAACGGAATTACCCTTGCCGTGACCGGAATTTACATCCATAACGACCTGATACAGTACCGAATAAAAATAACCAACGACACTGACATAGGCTACGATATCGACCAGTTCCGTTTCTTTATCCGTGACCAGAAAAAAGTTAAAAGAACAGCCTCCCAGGAGCTGGAACTTGTTCCTGTGCTGGCTTATAAAGCCCCGGAAAAAGTAGAAGCCAAATCTGAGATGCAGTTTGTCTATGTACTTCCAAAATTTACAATTCCCGATCAAAAAAATCTTATAGTGGAAATGATTGAAAAGTCAGGCGGGAGGCATCTTCAGCTGCTATTAAGAAACAGTAAGACAGATAAAGTATTTCCAATCCCTGCATTCAGCAACTAGAGGGAA
>JALRGZ010000088.1 GCA_023253295.1 Flavobacterium sp. | reverse complement strand
CCCTTTAAACGGTTTTCGTCGTCAACTACATAAATAGAGTGTACTCTGGAAACATTTTCGGCCTGAATACGCATTTCTTTTACGCAGGTCAAAACATTCCAGTTTTCGTTCACTTTTACTAACTCCTTTCCCATCAAACCTCCGGCAGTATTTTCGTCATAACGCAATAAGTCCACAATGTCCTTAGCATGTTCAACGTCCTGAAGTTCGGAGATTACTTCGGCTTTGATGTCCTGAGAAAGTTCGGCAATAATGTCGGCAGCGTCATTGGTGTCTAATTCGTCCAACTCTTCTGCAATCTCTTTTGGTGAAAGACGACTTAGGATATTCTCACGCAAATCATCTTCTAATTCAAGAAGAATTTCTGCTGTTTGTTCACTGTCTAATACTTTGAAAATATAGGTAGCTTCGTCAAAATCAAGTTCGTCCAAAACCTCGGCTATATCAGCATGGTGCATATCATTCAGCAAGGTTTCCAGTTCCTTGTCCTGATGATTAGCAATGTGCTGTTTTAGTTCGAGAATTAAGTCTTTACTGATTTTAAATTCCATCGGCTTCTATTTTTTGAGTAAGTTCGATAAATTGTGCCACATCCAATTGTTCCGGACGGAGGTCAAAGATACTATCTTCTCTTAAATTATCCGATAAATTCAATGTTTTTAAACTGTTGCGTAAAGTTTTGCGACGTTGTTGAAAAGCGGTTTTTACCACTGTAAAGAATAATTTTTCGCTGCAGGGCAAACTATAGTCTTCTTTTCTGCGCATACGCATCACTCCGGATTTTACTTTTGGCGGAGGATTAAATACGTGTTCGCTTACTGTAAATAAATATTCTGTATCATAAAAAGCCTGAGCAAGCACAGATAAAATTCCATAGGTTTTACTTCCTTTTTTCTCGCAAATACGTTCAGCGACTTCTTTTTGGAACATACCTGAAAATTCAGGGATTTGCTCTTTTAATTCTAATACTCTGAAAACAATCTGAGAAGAAATATTGTAAGGGAAGTTTCCAATAATAGCAAACGGTCTGTCTTGAAAAATTTCCTTAATATTGTATTTCAGAAAATCTTGGGAAATGATTTTACCGTGCAATTTTGGATAATGTGCATTTAAATAATCCACCGATTCGGTATCAATTTCAATGACATAGGTATTGATAGGTTTGTCCAACATATATTTGGTCAAAACTCCCATACCAGGTCCTATTTCCATTACATCTTCATAGCCTTTTAAGCTTAGCGTATCGGCAATGTCCTTAGCAATACTTTCATCTTTTAAGAAATGTTGTCCGAGGTGTTTTTTGGCTTTTACTTTATCCATGATTTTTATTGCGAGGCACGAAGCAATCTCACTATTTTAAGTTTATTTTGTACAAAGGTGCAAAGACACAAAGTGTTTTGAATGTAAATGGAATACTAAAATTAGTGTTCCGAAATTAGTTGTAATTCAGTTTTGAAAGTGAGCATTTTTTTGCCAAAAAGTTTCTGAGCTTCTGCCTGAAATACAGCGTCTTCTTCCTGATAGAATTTTTCTAAAGTTGTCAAACTATCTGTTGTAAACTGAGCTGAGTAAGTCACTCCGCCCATTTCTTCTTCCACTAAAACACGAACTAATTTGGCATTGGTAAATTTTCCAGTAGCCAGCATTTCCGGAATATGTTTGTGTTGCATCCAAATCATCCATTGGTCGTGAACACTTTCGTGAATATTGGTAGTAACGTTATATATAATCATTTTTAAAAAGTATTGAGTTTGGAGTATTAAGTCTTAAGATAATGGAGGTCAAAATCAAAATATAATACTATCCTTTTTTAATGTTTGTTTTTTCTGTAATCTTAAATCTGCAGTCTGAATTCTAATATTTACAAATTCTTATCTCCACGTAATTCTCTAAATTTCTTTCTGGCTTCTACAAAATAAATACTGTCCTGATGATTAAAAATAATTTTTTCGTACAGCGGTTTGGCTTTTTCGGCATCGCTTAATTTCTTGTTGTAAATTTCTGCCGAAAAAAAGAGCGCTTCGTCAATATATATTCCGTCACTGTGATGATCCGTTATATTTTGGTATTGGCTTAAAGCCAAATTGTATTCGCCTGTTTTTTCATAAAGCTGTCCCAAACGCAATTCAGTAACAGCTTCAATTTCATTTCCTTTGAAGCTTTTTAAAACCAATTGAAATTGGGCAATGGCTTCCTGATTTCTGTTTTGATACATCAAATAATCGCCTTTAGCAAAAGCTTTTAGAGCAGTTTGTGTCGAATCGGCAACGGTATTGTCATTGATCAATAAAAAATATTCTAAGGCATCATTGGCAATTAACTGTGTATTGGCTGCTTTTAGTTCTTTAAACTGTTTCAATGCCCAAGGGAAATCTCCTTTGAAATAACTGGTTTTAGCTGCTTTCAAACTGGCTTCGTGTGCTACCGCATCATTCTTTAAATCCATTTCAATTTGCGAATAATACAATAAGGCCTGGTTGAATTTTTCTTCGAAAAGGAAAATGTCTGCCAATTCCATTTTGGCTTGAGCCACTTCATAAGTGTTCAATTGCAAATCCAAAGCTCTCTTTATAATTTCCTTTCCCTGCTCTGGTTTTTTTAATTGAAATGTCACAAAATGTGCCTGAATCAGTTGCAAAGATAAACTAAAAGGACTTATTTCAAATTCTTTCAGTAAAGCTTCAATTTCAGTATTGATTGTAGTGTAGTCTTTTTCGGTGGCTTTGCTGATTTTTAGGTCTATTAAATAGCTGTGCGCCTGAATCAATAATGCTAAATCCTTGGTGTTAAGAATGACAAAGTCCAGAATTTCTTTGGCAACTTCCTGGTCTTCCTCTTCTATTGCCAGATTAGCCAGGTTTAAAATACTACCAAGGGATTCGGGGTTACGTTTATAAATGGCTTTTTCCTGAATGAATGCTTTGGAAAACTCTTTTTGTTGTGCATAAAACCAACTCAAATAACGATTCCAAAACAAATCCTGACTTTTTTGAACCTTTAGAATTAAGGCTTTTCGAAGTGCATCACTAAATGAATTGTCAGCTTCATCAGTCATAAAGCGTGATAACTGATTTTGAATGACCACTGAATTTTGTGGATTACCGTAAGCTTCATCCAAAAAGGTTGTAATCATTTTGTCAAAATTGCCTAATTGACCGTAGAGTAAACCTTGTTGGTAATTGAAATTATAATTGGGTTGGATTTCAGTAGCTGTTTGGTAAGCTTTTAAAGCGTATTCTAGTTGGACTTTTCGCTCAAAAGAATTGGCTGTGCCATACACTTCATTGGGGTTTTTGCGAATGCGCTCAATAGCTTGTTCGTAGTAGCCTTTGGCTTTAACATCGTTTTTTTGTAATTGGTAATTATAGCCTAATTCGACTAAAAGACTACCTTGGTTGTATTTAGTTAATCGGTTTTGAATGGCTTTTTCAGCGAGTTCAAATTGTTGTAATTGCTGGAAGCAATCGATCGTTCTTAAGAAATATTGAGTGTTTTGAGGAATATTGGCTAATAATTCTTCATAGCTTATTTTGGCTTTTTCAAAATCGCCTTTGTCGTAATAATATTGGGCTAATTGTTCGTTTTGAGAAAAACAAATCAATGAAAAAAACAGGGCAATATGTAGTAGTAGTTTCTTCATTATTTGGATTTTTACAATACAACCTAAAAAAATATTTACCACAAATTCGCAAATTTTAATTTTTATAAATTTAAAAAAATAATTTGCGAATTTGTGGTAAACAAAAATAAACTAAAATTAGTTTATGATATCAAATCCACAGTAAGGGCGTAACACCTCTGGAATTACGATTCCTTCCGGAGTTTGGTAATTTTCAATAATACCGGCTAATACACGTGGTAAAGCCAGTGAACTTCCGTTTAGGGTGTGAGCCAGTTGGTTTTTGCCGTCTTTGTCTTTGAAACGTAATTTCAATCGGTTAGCCTGGAAGGTTTCAAAATTAGATACAGATGAAATTTCTAACCAACGATCTTGTGCAGTTGAGAACACCTCGAAATCATAAGTTAATGCCGAAGTGAATCCCATATCGCCGCCGCAAAGGCGTAAAATACGGTACGGTAATTTCAGTTCGTCTAAAATATTTTTTACGTGTTCTACCATTCCGTCTAAAGCTTCATAAGATTTTTCAGGGTGCTCAATGCGAACAATTTCTACTTTATCAAATTGGTGTAAACGGTTTAATCCTCTTACGTGTGCTCCATAAGAACCTGCTTCCCGACGGAAACATGGCGTGTAAGCTGTAGTTAAGATTGGTAAATCATTTTCGCTCAATAATACATCTCTGAATAAGTTGGTTACCGGAACTTCAGCTGTTGGAATTAAATATAAATTGTCAACACCTGCATGGTACATTTGACCTTCTTTGTCTGGTAATTGTCCAGTTCCATATCCTGAAGCTTCGTTTACCAAGTGCGGTACTTGTACTTCGTTGTAACCAGCCGCTGTATTTTTGTCTAAGAAATAATTAATCAAAGCACGTTGTAAACGCGCTCCTTTTCCTTTGTAAACCGGGAAACCGGCACCAGTTATTTTATTTCCTAATTCGAAATCAATAATATCGTATTTTTTTACCAATTCCCAGTGTGGCTGTGCCCCTTCATGTAAAACAGGGATTTCACCAGCCTGGAAAACATTTAAATTATCATCGGCTGATTTTCCCTCAGGTACAATATCCGCAGGAAGGTTAGGTAAAGTGTATAGTTTTTCAGTTAATTCGGCAGCGATGGCGTCAGCAGTTTCAGCTAATTGTTTACTTTTTTCTTTATTGCTAACTGTTTTTTCTTTTAAGATGGCAGCTTTGGTTTTCTCGCCTGCTTTCATCAGTTCTCCAATGTCTTTGGACAATTTATTAGATTCAGCTAAGATGTTGTCTAATTCTACTTGCGTAGCACGACGACGCTCATCAAGTTCTACTACTTCTTCCACCACTGATTTGGCGTCCAGATTTCTTTTGGCCAAAGCTTGGATTACTTTTTCTTGATTCTCTCTAATAAATGCAATTTGTAACATAGTTGGATTTTTATAACTATAAATTTTTAATAACGGTAGCAAATTTAAGGAAATGTTTCATAGAAACACGACAAAGTTTACTTTGAGAAGTAACAAATATGTAAAAATAGACGGAAGTCTAAACAAAGGAACTATTCAAGCGAAGAATATTGAATTAGAGCCAGATGTTTTCTTTTGGAAAAAGGAATAATTAATACTTCTCGGGTATGCTAAACATAAAGGTACTTCCTTTATTAATTTCACTATTTACCCAAATTTTGCCACCGTGTTTTTCAACGAAATCTTTGCAGAGCATCAATCCTAAACCTGTTCCTGATTCATTATTGGTGCCTAAAGTGTTGTTTTTTTGATTGATAGCAAATAAGCTAGCTGTTTTTTCAGGCGCAATCCCTATTCCGTTGTCTTGAATTGAAAAGATAATTTGCTTGTTTTCTCTTTTCATTGAAATTATGACTTCGCCATTGTTGTTGGTGAATTTTATCGCATTTGAAATTAAATTTCTAAATATAGTTTCGAGCATGTTATTATCTGCAAATACATATTGATTTTTCTCAATTTCAGATTGTATGCTTATGTTTTTGCTTTTAGCAATATTGGTTAGTAAATGGATTGTTTTATCTGTAATGCTATTTATTTCAATTTTTTTAGGATTAAATGTTAGGCTTCCAGTTTGTGATTGTGCCCAGGTTAAAAGATTCTCTAATAATGAAAAAGTGTTTTTTGATGATTGATGAATAAGTGCAATGAATTCGTTGGTTTCTTCGTTATTTAAATCTGTGTCTTTTTCCAGTAAAAGTTCGGATAACCCAATAATACCATTAAATGGTCCTTTTAAATCATGGGCTATGATGGAGAAAAATTGGTCTTTATCTTCTAATAGTTTTTTAACCTGCATTTCTTTTTCTTCTTGTAGCAAAAGCAAATAACCCACGCCACTAATAGTCATCATGAGAAATATAATCAAAAACATCGTTCTTTGTGTAGCTTCCACAGAGTATAGGCTAGTAGAAGTATAAATTAAAGGATAAATCATTCTAAAAGCTAAAGCTGACAATAAGATGATATAGTTAAGTCCAAGTATTTTTCTAAATAAACTTCCATTTATTTCCGTTAAAAAAAGTAAGGTTGGAACTAAAAGCAATAAAAAAATGTTCAAAGAGGCCAATGATACACGGATATTGCTTGGTGCTTGTAATCCAACAGCAATGTAGAAACTTATCAGCGTAATGATAAAGAGGATAAATTGTCTTTGGAAGGTTCTTTTGGTGCTGCTTTTTACAATCATCAACATAGCAACGGATTCAAGATAGTAACCTGATAAAACCAAAGTGTTCGTTGTGATAAACTTGATCGGGTCGTAAGAAACCGTGTCGATTCGAAGAAAAAAAGCCAGCCAGGCAAAAGCCAGTAAAATTTTAGAAAACCCAAAAATTAACAATTGTTTTTGAGATTCTTTGCTAAAAATGGTATAACGAAAAGTAAAAACGAGAATAGCTAGTGTGAAGCTTCCCCAAAACAGAATCCCCATTGTATTACGAATATCTAATGAAAATAATTTCGAAAATTGCTGTAGGATTTCCATAAACTAGTTGTCGTAATTTTTAGAATGACTTAATGCGAATAATACTTACAAAAGTAAAATTTTTTTGAAAGTTTTCTAAAAAATGAGTAACTAATTTTGGTGATTTTAAGGTGAATTTTACTAATTTCTTTTGATTTCTCGTTCTAAATAATCTTCCAGAAGTTCAAAAATAGAATCTACCGGAAGAATTTGGGTATCAGGATGGTTCTTTAAAAAACTTGCGTTTAGTTCTGTTAGGTTTTCATCTATTTCGGAGAAAGCATCGTTGTTTATGGCATCGCGAATGGGATTGACACCATCTAATTTTCCTTTTAAGAATTTACCCAATTTTACGCTGCTCATTAAACGCATTTTACGGCATTGTTCTTTGAAAAATTCCAAATGTTTTGGAGCACCAATGATTTTAAGAGCTTCTTCGATTAATTCGTTCAGTTCTTTGTTCCAACCTGAATTGTACACAAACTGAGCAAAATTACCCTGACTGCATTGTGCGGTATAAAAATCCAGATAATAACTCATTAAGGCATCGGTGTGAATGTCTTCATCGTCAATTTTTTCTTCGCGCATCAGGTTGACAATCGAAATATTGGAGTTGATTACGTCCTGAGGGTTTTCGCTGTTGGCTGCGTTTTCTGAGATTAAGATACTTCCGAATTCCATGAGTTGTGTTTTTTGATGGATTGCAAATTTCGGGGAAATTAATGAGGAATGGAAATGTTTTTTTAAAATGAAATGGACAAAAAAAAAGGGCTGTATCAAAAGAAAACAGCCCTTTTTTACTACTAATTAGTTATCTTGATACGCTAAATTTACCTTCAGTAACTTCAATGGTCTCGTTATCAACTTCTGCAGAGAAATTAAAAGTTCCTTCTATTTTTTTACTGTTGTGAGTTGTAATGTTAATAGTTCCTGATGTTGCATCCATATTGTCAATTTCAGGCATAAAAGTAAAACTAGCCTGGCACGTTGTCTCAATATTTGATAAATCAGAAACAATTGTATGAGTCCCTTCTTCAACATCAAGTGGTAACCATAAATCAATTTTTTTAAGTGTATTGCCTTCCCCCGAGTATCCTATTAAATCCAAGGTTAATGAAGTTTGATATCCTGTATCAAAAGTGTAGGTCTTTCCATTGTATTTGAACTGAATGTAATCTTTACTGGAGGAATCACTATCATTACTACAAGAGAAAGATAAGCTTAATGCTAAGACAGCAATAGCTGACAACATAATTTTTTTTAATTTCTTCATGAGAATTATTTTGTTAATTTTAGTGCAATATACGGTTTTTTATTACAAAACAATTCTTTTGAAGAAAAAAATACTTACAAAATTAAGGTAGTGATTTTTTCAAATAGCATACACGAATTTTGGTGAGAAATTAATTGCCTAAAAAAAATAAATGACTTAGTGAGTCATATCTGAATTTATATTAAAAATTTAATGAGAATGTAAAGAGGAAGCGTTATCAATCCGATATAAAATATAATTTTCCCGTGGGATCTATCATGTTCATTGTATGAAAAGACAGTTTGACCATTGGGTAATGATTTTTTTGACGTCCATAAAGAATAGCCAATAATTATTCCTAAAAAACCTCCAAGAAAAGCTAAAATGTAGCCAGCAATTATCCAGTTTTTTTGGTTCGACTCGGGTTTTGCTAATGATTCTATTCTTTGTTTTTTAAAATTTTTAAGTAAGTCTAGATCGATCGGTTTACCTCTTTGGATTAGAATATTTTGAGCTAATTTATAATCAAATTCACTCCATTCATCCGATTTTATAAGGATTTCGTACAATTCATCATCTGTAAAGTCAAACAAATAATGACTGCTGTCAACTTGTTGTATTAAATTCTCAGCCTCTTTTTCGAGAATTATTTCAGCTTTTTCAAAATCTTCAGGCAGAATTTTAATTTCATATTCATTTAGTAAAGTGTTTCCTGAAAATGAAGCATCAACAGGTGCAATATTATCAGTTAATAATGTTTCAATATTATTTTGATTTAATACGTTTTCTAATTCTTTTGCCTGAAGCAAAGTAGGGTACTTTCTAAATACGGAATAGGTTTCTTTCATCTAGATTTAGGTTTTTTCAAATTTAGAAAATAAACTTACAATAAAGTTTATTCGGAATTACAAGATTGACTGAAATTTGTTTTGAATAAAAACAGATTTCTTTATGAGATTCCACTGATAAAGGTAGAATTATTATTATTGGATGGAGGATGTTTTTAAAATGGCATGCAGATTTTTGCAGATTTTGAAAGTGATAATCTGTTTAAATCTGCTGAATCTGCGTGAAATTTAATGTTTTGAATGTGAATTTGAGAACAAAATTTATTTTTTATGCTGGTCGCTAGCCCTGATCGTAGCGGCATCCTTTTCCTGATTTCTTTAATCAGGAAAAGATATAGCGAAGAGCAGGAATCAGCTCCAAATAAAATAAGTACGTTTTTCAATTGGATTCCTTATTTTTGCAGCCAATTAATTAGAATTATGTTACAGAATCCAGAAAGATATACGATTACGGCGGCTTTGCCATATACTAATGGGCCTATTCATATTGGGCATTTGGCGGGGGTTTATGTTCCTGCAGACATCTATTCGCGTTACCTGCGTTTGCAGGGAAGAGACGTGTTGTTTGTGTGCGGAAGTGATGAACACGGGGTTGCGATTTCGATGAAAGCCAAAAAAGAAGGGATTACACCTCAGGAAGTTATTGACAAATATGACGGAATTATTCGTAAATCATTCGCGGATTTTGGAATTGCATTCGATAATTATTCGAGAACTTCTTTGCCAATTCACCACGAAACGGCTTCGGATTTCTTTAAAAAACTATATGAAAAAGGTGATTTCATCGAAGAAGTAACTGAGCAATTGTATGACGCTAAGGCGAATCAGTTTTTGGCAGACCGTTTTGTGACAGGAACTTGCCCGAAATGTGGTAACGAAGAAGCTTATGGCGATCAATGTGAGAAATGTGGTTCGACTTTGAACGCTACGGATTTGATCAACCCAAAATCGACTATTACAGGAGAAACTCCGGTTTTGAAATCAACAAAACACTGGTTTTTACCATTAGACCGTTATGACGCTTTCCTGAGAGAATGGATTTTGGAAGGTCATAAAAACGACTGGAAACCGAATGTTTACGGACAAGTAAAATCATGGATTGACGGAGGTTTGGAACCACGTGCCGTAACCCGTGATTTGGATTGGGGAATTGATGTTCCGGTTGAAGGTGAAGCCCCGCACTCCGCAACAGGCGCCTCGACAGCAGCAGGAGCCGACCGTGAGCATATCAGGGTGGTTTTCCGCAAACTTATGATGAGCAGCATGGTACATGTTCTGTGTTGAATACTTTGCGATACTGCACAGCCACGTGCTGCGTTCTACATTCGGTCCATTTGCACGCTACATGATACTTGCACCGCTGTGTACTACATGATATTTGCTGCGTACTGTAGTCGCGCATGGAATTGTCGATTCATTATCAAATTTATGGGTGATATCGCGTGCGAAAGTCAAATGATTGCGGCTGTGTGGCAAATTCGCATGTGACATGCCATAGACTGCATGCACATCGGAGTGTGAGGGGCTATTCGTCCCGAACGGTGCTGGTCTCGCAGCAGTCTTGCTGCTGCCTTGAGGGACTGTGGTGCGTGTGCCTTATTTTACAGGTGGGACTAGAACGCGCCAATTCCTGGCTGCAATGCCTCATATTATCATGAAGTCCGAGCAACAC
>JALRGZ010000074.1 GCA_023253295.1 Flavobacterium sp. | reverse complement strand
CAACTCGAGGATAACATGACGCTCGCGGAGCTTCAGGATAGACTTCTCGCGGAAGAGGAGGAAGAGGAGGAAGAGGAGGAAGAGGAGGAAGAGGAGGAAGAGGAGGAAGAACTCGCACCCATCGAATGGGTTGACGAAGCGACTTATCACACTCGCACATGTGGTGAGTTGAAAAACTTTTAGATCAAAAAAAAATATAAATACATATCAAATGAAGGACCTGATTCCAGTTAAGATTTTACCACCGGGTTCAAATCGTTCTAGACTACTAAGAGTGATCGGTGAAAAGAGTAGCACCATTAATAAAAATGACTATATCGAAAGACAAGTGGGAGCTTTTTATAAAAATAACCCGAAACACGCGTCAATACACCTACTCGCTCTCGAGAATGCTTCTGAAATCGCCAAGAAGTATCTTCAGGCTCCGGGTCTATTCGAGCAAATCATGAAAGATATTATCGGAACACGTGGATACATATCGTATCAAATCAAAACTACCAAGAATAACCTCAATATACAGAGAAAGAAGTACCCCCAAGACCATCACGAAAACTTCGTGTTAGTTAGTGAAACTTTTGGAAATGGCTCGGGTCACTATGGTCTCATACATTTACAACACCAAAACGGTATTGGTATTGTCTTTTTTCTCACGGTTAAAATATCCTAAACAACGTGACATAAAACGCGCTCCAACGTCTTTGAAAGCCATTGTTGGCCCGTGGAATAATTCTAGTGAATAGATGTCTTTTTCTACAGGAACTACAGGGAAATCAAAGCATAAAGTTTCAGCAATGATTTGTTTTAATGTTTCGGCAGGGATTTCGTCGCCTACAAATTGTTGGATGGCCTCGAAAGCAATTTCTTCGTGACTTAAATTTTCGATGTTATCAAAAAATGATTGTGGAAGTGGTGTAATATTTTCTGGGAAATACAATCCTCTATCAGAAGCTAATCCCTGAATTACGGCTTCCTGAAAAGATACTTTTTGGGCGTTATGGTTTAAACTGTAATATTTCATTCGATTTATGATTTCTGATTGAAGATTAACGATTTTTGATTTTTTAGATCTGAAATCTAAAATCGTTAATCTAAAATCTTAAATAATTTTCTAAATTCTAATTTCTGCTTTCTAACTTCTACTTTCTAACTTTAAATCACTCTCATTCCCGTGTCATTTACTTTACACACGTGAATTTCATAAGGTAAATTGATTTCGTCGTAAACAGCACACATTCCTTTGGCGATTTTTTCAGCGGCGTCTTTTCCTCTGCTTAAAGCAAAAATAGAAGGTCCTGAACCGGATATTCCGGAACCTAAAGCTCCGTTTTCATAAGCTGATTGTTTGATTAAATCAAAACCAGGAATTAATACGCTACGCAAAGGTTCTACGATTTCGTCGTGCAATGAACGCCCGATTAAGTCATAATCCTGAGTGTATAATCCAGCGACTAATCCGCCTACATTTCCCCATTGCGTAATGGCACTTTTTAAGGAAACATTTTGTTTTAATACAGAACGCGCATCTGACGTTTTTAATTCAATTTGTGGATGAATAACGGTAGCGTACAATTCGTTGGGACTGTCAATTTTGATAATATCCAAAGGATTTGAACTTCTTACCAGGGTAAATCCGCCCAAAAGGGCAGGAGCTACATTATCGGCATGGGCATTTCCCGATGCTAATTTTTCTCCTTGCATGGCAAATTTTACCAATTCTTTTCTACTAAAAGGATTGCCTAATAATTCATTGGCACCAAAAACTGCTCCCGCTGAACTGGCCGCACTACTACCAATTCCGCTTCCGGCTTTGATGTGTTTGTAAATTTCTATTTCGAATCCAAATTCGGCATCTACTTCTTCAAGCATCGCTAATAAAGCCACACCAGCCACGTTTTTCTCTGTTTCCAAAGGTAAATTAGCCCCTTCAATTTTAGTGATACGAACGCCTTTTTCAGCCGATTTGCGAACAATCATTTCGTCACCTACATTGTCCAGACACAATCCTAGTACGTCAAATCCGCAGGACAGGTTGGCAATTGTTGCAGGGCAAAATACTTTTACTTCATTCATAAATTTATGTTGTTGGTTGTCAGTTGTTGGTTGTCGGTTGATTTTGCTATCAACCATCAACTAAAAAACTTTAAACTAAATTATACGTTTCCTATTCTAATTACATCGGCAAAAA
>JALRGZ010000286.1 GCA_023253295.1 Flavobacterium sp. | reverse complement strand
AGTTACTATCATAATAAGTAATACTTTACAACAACAACAAGTGTATTATGTAAGATTAACCACTAATCAGGGAAGTACAGTTAAAAGTGTGATGTCTTCGTATTAAATAGAGTATTAATTCTTAATTAAAAACACCCGTTAATTCGGGTGTTTTTTGTTTTTATGAAATGCTCTGATTTTGTTTTTTTAAGAAAAAAATATAGTTAATGTTATTTTTGGCACAGTTCATGAATAACGGATTATAACCTTAACCTTTAAAAATTTATTATCATGAAAAAAATAGTTACACTTTTTGCCTTTGTTAGTTTTTTAGCTTTTTCCAGCTGTACCACTACTGAAGAATATTATGATGGAGAAGATTATGATACCGTAGGAACCACTTATGAGAATCAGATTGGGCATAATTTTTCTAGTAGTAATGATTATAGTTTTGGATTTAATTTTCCTCAACGATTAGTTGAATCTGATGTTGTTTTGGTTTATCGTTATGATGGAGATGATAATTCAGGACGACCTGTATGGCAAGCTTTGCCTGAAACCTATTACTTTAGTGATGGAACAAGAGATTTCTCTTTTAAATATATTTTTACACGAGATTATGTAGATGTTTATTTAGATGGAAATAATCGTTCTACAATTTCGGCAGATTATAGATTAAATCAATTTTTTAGAATTGTAGTTGTTCCCGCTGATTTTGCGGCTTCGGTTGATACTAGTAATTACAATGAAGTTATGAGTACTTTGAAAATTTCAGATACTCAGATTCAAAAAGTTAAATTATAATATTTTTGATTAGTTGGAGTTTAAAAAAAAGGAAATCGAAAGATTTCCTTTTTTTGTTTTTATGCTTTTTTACTTTGTTTGTCTTTTTGTATCGAGGCTATGATCCCTGATAATAGAGCAACTGCAATGAATGCTAATGAAACCCATTCAGGTAAATGAATAAATTTATGGAAAATCATTTTTAAACCTACAAAACATAAAATAGCAATCAAACTATATTCCAGATAACTGAATTTTTCAAGCATATTAGCTAAGAAGAAATACATAGATCGCAATCCTAATATGGCAAAAATATTAGAGCTAAAAACCAGAAAAGGATCGGATGTAATGGCTAATATGGCAGGAACACTATCCAGAGCAAAAACGATATCCATCAATTCAATTAGAAACAAAGCGACAAATAAAGGTGTTGCGGTGTTCTTGTTGTTGATTTTTATAAAAAAATGTTCGTTTTCAATTTTAGTGGTTATGGGGGTTAGTTTTTTTAAGTATTTATAAAAAAGAGAATTATGTGGATTGTATTCGTGATCTTCTTTGGTAAAGAACATTTTGATTGCGGTGTAAATTAAGAATGCGCCAAATAGATAGGTTGTCCAGGTAAATTTTTTGATAATCAGAACGCCAAAATAAATCATGATACCTCTGAAAACAATAGCACCAATAATTCCCCAGAATAGTACGCGATGCTGGTATTTTTTAGGGATTCTAAAAGAAGAAAAGATAATGGCAATTACAAAAATGTTATCTATACTGAGGGAAAGTTCTATGAGGTAACCTGTGATGTATTTCATGGCGGCTACTGTAGGTTTTAATAAATCTGGATTTTCGATGTAATTATGCTCATACAGCCAATAGATGACTAATGAGAAAAGAAAAGATAATGAAACCCAAATAGCAGTCCATTTACCAGCTTCCTTAGAACTGATTTCATGTGGAGTTTTGTTGAAAATTCCTAAATCTAAAGCTAGAAAAATAAATATAGTCGCAATAAAACAAATCCAAACTATCATAATGATTATTTTGTAGTATTACAAATATAGCTTTTTGACAGTATATGTTTGAGTTTAAATACTTGATTTTAAGCTAAAAAAAATGCCTTCAGAAATGAAGGCATTTTTTGATTTATAAAATTGAGAATTATTACAATGCAGATTTAACTGTTTTGATAATTCTAGCAGCAATTTTGTATGGGTCACCATTAGAAGCTGGTCTTCTGTCTTCTAACCATCCTTTCCATCCTTTTTGAACAGTAATTAATGGAATACGGATAGAACATCCTCTGTCAGAGATTCCGTAAGAGAAATCATTGATAGAAGCAGTTTCGTGCTTACCAGTTAAACGTTGGTCATTGTAAGCTCCATAAACAGCGATGTGTTCTTCAACAACTGGACGGAAAGCCTCACAGATTTTTTCGTAAGTAGCTCTGTCTCCACATGTTCTCAATACAGAGTTAGAGAAGTTAGCGTGCATACCTGAACCATTCCAGTCCATATCTTTTCCTAGAGGTTTTGGGTGGTACTCAATATAGTAACCATATTTCTCAGTCAAACGATCTAATAAATATCTAGCAACCCAGATTTCGTCTCCAGCTTTTTTAGCTCCTTTAGCGAATAATTGGAATTCCCATTGTCCACAAGCAACCTCTTGGTTGATTCCTTCAAAGTTAATTCCTGCAGCGATACATAAATCAGCGTGTTCTTCAACTAATTTTCTACCGTGTGTGTTTTTTCCACCAACTGAACAGTAGTACATACCTTGTGGAGCTGGGTAACCTCCTACAGGGAAACCTAATGGCAATTGAGTTTTAGTATCCATGATAAAGTACTCTTGCTCAAATCCGAACCAGAAATCATCATCCTCATCATCAATAGTAGCTCTTCCGTTAGATGGGTGTGGAGTTCCATCTGCATTCATAACCTCACACATTACTAAGTATCCATTGTGACGATCTGGGTCTGGGTAAATAGCTACAGGTACTAAAGAACAGTCAGAAGATCCTCCTTCAGCTTGTCTTGTAGACGAACCGTCAAATGACCATTTTCCTAATTCTTCTAAAGTTCCTTGGAAGTTTTCATGCTCTTCAACTTTAGTTTTACTTCTAAGATTTTGAGTTGGCTCATATCCATCTAGCCAAATGTACTCTAACTTTATTTTTGCCATAACAATATAAATTAATTTTCTTGATTTAAATTTGAAGTGCAAATATAGAATATTTTTTATTAGTGCTATAAACCTTGGGGGGCTTTTGTTTTGAATAGATGTTATTTTTCACATTACTATATTTTGGCAGGGGGTATATTTAAAAAAAAGCAATTTTATGGCCTAATAAAAAACAATTTAGCAATACGTAGTTGGGGCGGTTTTTAGCTCAGGATTCTTTATCTTTGTGTTTTTAATTACAAATTGTTATTAACCGTTTAAAAAACAGCTTATAATGTCAACAATACGTTTTCAAGCATTAAGAGAAGCCTCAAATAGGAAACCTATACATTTTGAAGAAACCAACAAGAAATCTACTATTTTTGGTTCAAATGTGTTTAATGAAAAAGCAATGAAGCAATATTTGACTTCGGATGCTTTTAAAGCGGTACAAGGAGCTATTGAAAGTGGAACTAAAATTGATAGAAAATTAGCCGATTATATTGCAATGGGTATGAAAGAGTGGGCCTTGTCAAAAGGTGTTACTCATTATACGCACTGGTTTCAACCCTTAACAGGAACAACAGCTGAAAAGCACGATGCTTTCTTTGAAACGTCTTTTGATGGGAGTGATCCTGTGGAGAAATTTGGAGGAGCACAATTAGTGCAACAAGAGCCGGATGCTTCCAGTTTTCCTAATGGTGGTATTAGAAATACCTTTGAAGCCAGAGGTTATACCGCTTGGGATCCAACTTCGCCGGCGTTTATATATGGAACAACTTTATGTATTCCTACCGTTTTTATCTCCTATACAGGCGAAGCATTGGATAATAAAATTCCTTTGTTGAGAGCTTTAGCAGCTATGGATGAAGCGGCAACTGAAGTGTGTCGTTATTTTGATAAAAATGTAAAAAAGGTTACTGCAACCTTAGGGTGGGAGCAGGAATACTTTTTGGTTGATAAGGCGTTGGCGCATTCCCGTCCTGATTTGATGATGACCGGAAGAACTCTGTTAGGGCATACTTCTGCTAAAGGACAACAATTAGATGATCATTATTTTGGTTCAATTCCTACCCGTGCTTTGACTTATATGCGTGATTTGGAACAAGAATGTATGTTGCTTGGGATTCCGGTAAAAACGCGTCATAATGAGGTGGCACCTAATCAGTTTGAATTGGCACCTATTTTTGAAGAGACTAATTTGGCAGTAGATCATAATTGTCTTTTGATGGATATTATGCAGAAGGTAGCTGAGCGACATGATTTTAAAGTGTTGTTACATGAAAAACCTTTTAAAGGGGTGAATGGTTCCGGGAAGCATAATAACTGGTCATTAGCCACGGATACAGGGGTGAATCTTTTGAGTCCAAGTAAAACGCCAATGAGTAATTTACAATTCTTAACGTTTTTTATTAATACCATTAAAGCGGTAAATGATTATGAAGAGTTATTGCGTGCGTCGATTGCTACTGCAAGTAATGATCATCGTTTAGGAGCCAATGAAGCACCGCCTGCAATTATTTCGGTATTTATTGGGGAACAATTAACTAAGGTTTTGGCTGAATTAGAAAGCGTAACCAGAGGAAAACTTTCTCCGGAAGAAAAAACTGACTTGAAATTAAATGTAGTGGGTAAAATTCCTGAAGTAATTTTGGATAATACTGACAGAAACAGGACGTCTCCATTTGCTTTTACCGGAAATAAATTTGAGTTTAGAGCTGTAGGTTCTTCTGCTAACTGTTCAAATGCAATGACTACTTTAAATACTATTGTGGCTAAACAATTAAGAGATTTTAGAACAGAAGTAGATGCTTTGATTGATTCTAAAGCAATGAAAAAAGACGATGCTATTTTTAATGTTTTAAGAGAATATATTAAGGTTTCAAAGGATATTCTTTTTGAAGGAGATGGGTATAGTGAGGCTTGGGAAAAAGAAGCAAAAAAGAGAGGTTTGAGTAATTTTAAGACTACTCCTGAAGCTTTGAAAGCTAAGGTTTCAAAACGTGCATTGGAATTGTTCGCTGAATTGGGAATTATGAATCACGTAGAAGTTGAGGCACGTTACGAAATTGAATTGGAAGAGTATACTAAGAAAATTCAAATCGAGAGTCGTGTTTTAGGTGATATTTCTAAAAATCATGTGATTCCAACAGCTATTCGTTACCAAAATACTTTGATTGAAAATGTAAAAGGATTGAAGGATATTTTTGGAAAAGAATTTGAATCGATTGCTAAAGAACAAATTGGGTTGATTAAAGAAATTTCGCTTCATATCGAAGGTATTAATGCCAAAGTGGAAGAAATGCGAAACGAAAGAAAGAAAGCTAATTTGTTGAATGACGCTCAAAAAACAGCCGAAGCTTATTGTAATAAAGTGAAGCCATATTTTGAAATTATCCGAAATCATTGTGATAAACTGGAGTTGTTAGTAGATAATGAATTGTGGACATTGACTAAATATAGAGAGTTGTTGTTTACGAAATAATTTGAAATTAGAGGTTAGAAGTTAGAGGTTAGAATATAGAAGTTTAAGGTTTAAAGATTAGGTTCAATGTTTGTAGTGTTGGATTACTGTCTTCCGCTTTTTGCCTTCTAATTTCGGCCTTCTAACCTCTAACTTCTAAAAAATAATTATCTTTGCCGCAAAATCAAGTTGCTTTTGCAATTACACAAATAGAATATGAGTTCAGATACTTCAAATGTCAATTTTAAATCCAAAACTATCTATTTTAGATGAAACAGATTCAGGTTTAGATATTGATGCGTTAAGAATAGTTTCAGAAGGAGTTAATTCCTTAAGAACAAAAGATAACTCTTTTTTAATTAAGTTTGCCTCTAAAAGTAATGCTTCACTCTCATTTGAGGTAGTTGTAATTTCGAGTTTTCTAGTCTGAGAAAGCATTCTTTCGGTTCGAATGATATGATTTTTTTCTGCAACATAACTTTTAAG
>JALRGZ010000213.1 GCA_023253295.1 Flavobacterium sp. | reverse complement strand
ATATCATTCTTCGCATTTCTGCCTCTCCTTCTTCAACCGGAATTTTACTTTTCTCGGTTAAAATATCTATTTGGCGTTGCAAAGTGGCCAATTCTTTATTGATTTCTCCCACTAATTCCACCACTTTCTTATCCGGAATATTATCCAAATGAATGTACATATCCATCAAGCGGACTTTGGTAATCAAAACCGAAATACGGCTTTTGATTTGTGGTTTATTAAACAACTCCGGAATATTAGTACTCAAAGACATGGCTTTTTTGGAAATCGCATCAGATTTTTGCTGAAAAGCGCCAATGGTTTTTTTAGGTTTTTGTGCCAATTCCTGCATGAACATACGCAATTCATTCCAGGTCTTTATACTTTCTTCAGTAGCCTCATTGATAGGTTCATCGTAAAAATCCCAACCTTTCTGAATGTTTTCAAAAATGGCTTTTTTCTTTTTGGCATCTTTGGCATTTTCAGCCAAACGTTTTTGATTGTCCTCTTCTTTACAGGAAACCATCAAAATCAGCAGACCAAGAATATATAGTAGTTTGTTTTTCATCCTAATTTTCATTGAACCGCAAAGTTACAAAGTAAAACTAATTTCGTACACTTCTTTAAGTAAAGAATAACAACCGATAAGTGTAAGAAGTTTTTTATTATATTTGTAAGAGATAGGCTTTATTATCACGAGTAAAATGCTCTGAATAACAAGATATTTATAAACACAACAATTACCATTAACTAAAATTTTAATCATGAAAAAACAATTAAACATTTCTACTGCCTTGTATATTATGTTTTTTGCTTTACAATCGCTGACAACACAAAGCCAAGAAATCAACTTCATAAATTTAGGATATAGCTCAGCTATTAAACCAATAAATACCACTGTGAATATTTCTATTCACCATACCCCAGACAACACCTATAAATTGAAAGTAAAATCACTCTCCCTTCAGAAAGAAGAATCTGGAAAATCTATAGATAGAGAACTAATTATAACAAAATCACAGTACAATGAACTCGTGAAAGCTGTACAGAAAATTAAACAGTCAGAAATTATAACTGAATTATATACTTCAGTCCTAGATGGCGAAGCATGTACTATATCGTATGGCACAATGGGTTCATCAATTTCCTTTCAGGTAAGCAATCCCACCCATAATACTGACAAAAGAAAACTAACTGCTTTTTTAAAAGCATACAAATTAATACTTAGGATCGCAAATTTGGAATCGAATATAATTCTGGGATAATGACCTAAAAACAAAACCCGACAGCTTTCAAAAAAGCTGTCGGGTTTAATTATTATTAGAAGAAAAAAATTACTTCACTTCATAACTATTATTTTCTGCTTTGACATCAGCCATTAAACCGCTTGGATCAATGGTTATTTTTTTGATGCTGCTTTTCGCTTTTGGAATCGTCAAATCGTATTTTGGATTTGCCCAAGGCCAGTCGTTCAAAACGGTTCTTTTAATAGCAGGGTTTGGATTCGATTTTTCAAAATACATCATGCGCAAAGGAATGTAAAAAGTCTCTACAGTTCCATCTGTGTATTCTACTTGTATGTCAATAGGCATTGGCATTCTGCCTATTCTTTCTAAACTAACTACTGTATTTACCCCATTTTCAGTAACCGCTTTGATTCCGTAATCAATGGTATTAGTCGTTTCAGTCCAATCGGTTAAATACCAATCCAATTCGGCTCCCGAAACACGCTCGGCAGTACGTTTAATGTCATTTGGCGTAGGATGCTTGAATTTGAAATCATAATAATATCTTTTCAGAGTTTCCGCCAATTTATCCTGACCAATTACATACCCCAATTGCGACAAAAAGATACTTCCTTTGACATAAGATGAAATGCTATACGATCTGTTAAAATCGTAACGGTCACCATGAGTGGTTTGTGGTTGTTCTTTGCCCGAATTCACCAAAGAATAATAGGCTTTATAATTTCCTTCAAACGGATTTTTAGCATTCTTACCCAAAACTTCATTCACTGCCAAATCTTCCACATAAGTAGTAAAACCTTCGTCCATCCAAGGATGTTTGGACTCATTAGAAGCTAAAATATGCTGAAACCAGGAATGTCCTAACTCATGTGTTGCCGTACCAAAAATCCCTTCCAGAGTTCCGTTTCCTAAAATCAAAGTACACATAGCATACTCCATTCCGCCATCGCCACCTTGGATAAAAGAATATTGCTTATAAGGATAGTTACCAATGTTTTTATTATAAAAATCCATCACCTTAACCATTAAAGGCTGTAATTTTTTCCAGTTATCAATGATTTTAGGGTTGTTTTTATATAAGAAATGTAAATCTACATTATTAGGTCCTTTGACCACATCATGCAGATATTCCTTATCGGCAGCCCAGGTAAAATCATGTACTTTAGGTGCTATAAAATGCCAGGTTAATTTTTTAGTTCTTTTTGGATATTGCACCTCAACACCTGCATCC
Source organism: Flavobacterium sp. (assembly GCA_023253295.1). GTDB lineage: Bacteria > Bacteroidota > Bacteroidia > Flavobacteriales > Flavobacteriaceae > Flavobacterium. The sequence goes on along the minus strand of JALRGZ010000213.1, from coordinate 7,032 downwards.
TGATAACCATGTCCAATTTTGTTAGGTTTTTGCAAATAACCGGAGCCTCCTAAAACATAGTCTTTATCTATAGTAATTTTCACGTCAAAATTACCCCAAACACCGTGAAATTCTCGAGCAATATAAGGATCAGCATGCCAGCCTTCAAAATCAAATTCGGCTATTTTAGGATACCATTGCGACATGGAAAGTGCCACACCTTCTGCATTATTTCGTCCCGAACGACGAATTTGCAAAGGCACCTGACCGTCAAAATCTAAGGTAAACATTGTTTTAGAATGTGGTAAAATTGGCTTAGCCAAAACCACTTCTAAAATAGTCCCGATGGTTTTTGCTTTTGCTGCAATTCCGTCTTGTTTGAAATTACTAACTTTAAGATAACCAATTTCATTAGCTTGTAATTGCTGGATGCGATTTACTTTTACTTCTACTCCATCTAATTTGGTTTTTCGTACCATTCGACCATCAGCATCTACAATATGATCGGCTCTTTCGGCCATTTCACTTCCCGGTTGAAAAGCATTATTATACAAATGATAATACACCTTCTTTAAAGTATCCGAAGAATTATTGGTGTAAATCAATTCTTGTTTCCCATTGTATTGAAAGTGTTCCACATCCATAGACACTTCCATTTTATAATCCACCGCCTGCTGCCAATACGGAGCGTTTTGGGCTACCGCAGCAAAAGCATTGACCACTAATGTGAGTAAAAGGATTTTCTTCATTTTTTTCTAAATAAAAAATGGAAGGATTTTAGGTCCTTCCATTTGATTAATCTCTATTTCAATTATTTTTTAGCCATTTTATTAGCTAATAAAATAGCGTTGTAAGCATTCACAATTCTTCCTGTAGTTGACAATTCTTTAAACGGACGAACATCATTAGGATTCCCTGCCACAACTACATCCATGTCAATTGCCACTCCGGATTCCATTAAAATATGTTTCACTTGAGAAGCTGTTAACTTTGGATAATAAGAACGAATCAAAGCCGCAACTCCAGCTACATTAGGTGAAGCCATTGAAGTTCCTTGTAAGTAGCTATACGTATTATTTGGTGTCGTTGCATAAATTTTCACTCCTGGCGCAAAAACATCAACATTTAGTTTTCCAAAATTTGAAAAACGGGCAACTAAATCTTTACCGTATTCAAAATTCAAAGCACCAACGGTAATCATATTGTCAGCAAATTCTACTTTATTGTCTTCAGAATCATTTGGAAAATGATCCATCATATCAATATTTTTTCCTTCATTTCCTGCAGCATGCACAATTAAAACATCTTTTTTAGCAGCATACTTAATAGCGTCATAAACCCATTTTTTATGAGGAGAAAATGCTTTACCAAAACTTCCATTGATTACTTTAGCACCATTATCTACTGCATAACGAATAGCCAATGCAATATCTTTATCATACTCATCTCCATCTGGAACTGCACGTACCGCTAAAATTTCTACATTGTTACTAGCAACACCATCACCTCCCAAGCCGTTTCCTTTAGTTTGTGCAACAATCCCTGCCACATGCGTTCCGTGAAGTGCCTCTTTTTTATCTGGCCCCATTACGTTAGCATTTCCGTATTTAGTATCCGTAATATCATTCGGATTATCACCTACAACTTTTCTATAGTTTTCATTTAAACTATTTGAATTTAAAAGTTCATTTCTTCCCTCAAGATCTTTATTGATGGCTTCTTTCAACTCAGCCACACTCATTCCGAAAGAAAACATTCTAATCATGTTGTCTTTACTTTTCACTACCTCAGCATCTGTTGAATTGATAGCTTTTAAATCATTTACCGTATAAACTGGCTTACCAAGAAATTTAGTTAAAACAGCATCAGCAGCATTTACGTTAGCCAACATTGGTTCTAAACGTTCTTTTACAGCTTTAGCCTCGGCAATTTTAGTGTCATAAACTTTCTTAGCTGCTAAGTAAGTAGCCTCATCAACCAGACTTTTATCTTTTAAGATTCTTTCGTATTCCAGATTTTCTTTATTAGAGTCACCTAAGAAATTCCAACCGTGAATATCATCAACATATCCGTTTTTATCATCATCAATACCGTTTCCAGCAATTTCTTTTGGATTGGTCCAGATTACTGGTTTTAAGTCCTCGTGTTCAATATCAACACCTGAATCAACAATACCTACAATTACTTTTACCCCTTTTCTGTCTTTCAACAATTCAGCAAAAGCTTTATCAACACTCATTCCAGGAAGTGTATCTTTCACAATGTCTAAATGACTCCAACGCTTCAAATCCTCCTCCTTAATTGGAGCTACTTTTTTCACATTTAGAGGTGCACTGATAGCTGTTAACCCATCATAGTTAGCAACAACTTGTTTTTGCGCCCCACATCCTGCCAACACCAAGGCAGAAATAAGTGATATACCACTGGCTTTGATTGTATTCATTGATAAGTTTTTATTATATGTTTTATAAATATGACAAAAGTATGCTTTTTTGTTAATTAAATAACCTCCGGTTAACATTAAATTAAGAATTCCTCACAACTGAAAACTTCCTTCAATCGCACACCTTTCTCAGTATGTTGCACTGCGATAATTTCATTGTGGGCATCATGTTCTAAAAACAAATAGTAATTATTACTAGCAGCTATGTTCATGAACTTGGTTTTCTCATTCATTGTTAGCAAGGGTCTAGTATCGTATCCCATGACGTAAGGAATAGGAATATGACCCGCAGTAGGCAATAAATCGGCACAAAAAACAATGGTCTTTCCTTGATATTGGATAAGTGGAATCATTTGTTTTTCGGTATGACCGTCCACAAAGAAAATATCAAAACCCAACTCGGATTTATCTACAAAATCGCCTTCATATCTTGTTATAAAATGCAACTGCCCGCTTTCCTGCATTGGCAAAATATTCTCAGACAAAAAGGAAGCTTTTTCTCTTGAATTGGGTTCAGTAGCCCATTTCCAATGATTTTCATTCGACCAAAATCGGGCATTTTTAAAAGCAGGTTCATATCCTGTTTTATCCTTATTCCATTGAATACAACCACCACAATGATCAAAATGCAAATGGGTTAAAAACACATCCGTAATATCATCGCGATGAAAACCATATTTAGCCAAAGAAGCATCCATAGAATGAGTGCCCCATAGCGAATAATAACCAAAAAACTTTTCCGATTGCTTATTCCCCATTCCGCTATCAATTAAAATCAATCGGTTTCCATCTTCGATTAACAAACATCTTGCAGCAATATCGATTAAATTATTTGCATCAGCTGGATTGGTCTTATTCCAAATAGTTTTTGGCACTACGCCAAACATAGCACCTCCGTCTAATTTGAAATTTCCGGTTTCTATAGGATATAATTTCATGTTTTAAATAATTATAAAAATGAATAGAAGATTGAATTCTTCTGTTGCGATTTACAAGCTACTAAATTAGATTATTTGTAGATTGAAAAATTTGTTATAACAAAAAAAGTCACAATGAATGATTTTTAACATCTTCATTGTGACTTTATAAAACAAATTGTTTTTTTAATCTTTTAATTTTAAAAACAAAGTATTAAGAATTGCTTTTTCCTCATATGGATATACTTTTGTATTTATCATTTTATCAATATAATGTATCCTGTTTTCGGTAATTGGATGCGAACTGAGAAACTCAGGCATAGCAATTAACTCTTCGTCTTGTAGTCTTTTCATCAAATTAGACATTCCTTTTGGATTCACTTTATTTGCAACCAATATTTTAAAACCATCGGTATCGGCTTGTTGTTCAAATTCTCTCGAAAACGAAAGTGATTGAAAACTGTTGACGTTATCACCAATAACAGCCATAACTCCATTGGCATCACCTAAAATAAGAGAAACAAATAAATAACCTGATAAATTACGACAGAGCATTTTCATTGAATGCCTGTTGTTTACGTGAGACGCTTCGTGACCAAGCAAACCAACAAGCTCGTCATAATTTTTCATTTTCTCAATAATTCCAGTAAAAACAACTATGTTACCATCTGGCAATGCAAAAGCATTTACCTGATCGGATTTAACAACAGTAAACTTTAATTTCTTAGTGTTTTTTAAATCTAATTTCTGAGAAAAAGCATTCAAAATTTTGGTTTTAGAAGAATCAATTGTCATAAAATATTGATTACTTACCCAAGCTGAATTTCCTAATTGATTATCATAAGATTCTGGTATTAGACTAACTGATTTTTCACCTACCCAGGGAATTACATAAAAGTAACAAAGTCCTATAATTCCCATAATAGCAAAAGCAAGTATCACATGCATCCCTACACCAAAATCAATTAGTTTTTGATACCAACTGATATGCCCGTTTTCTTTTCTAAATGTTTGAATTGTTTTTACAAAATCAGCATCTTCAATTTTTATATGCTGAATCAATTCGGTTCCATAATCCAAAAATAATCCGGTTAGCCTCTTATCAAAAGTAATATCCTTAATTACCCAATTATGATTTTCACCATTTTCTGATTGAAAACGCAGAGAACCTCTTTGGACTTCCAACAACAACTCGATTTGCTGTGGTACCGAAGTATTCCCGTCATAAAAAACAGCTATTGTTTTATTTTTCATACAATTACATTACCGCATCTAAATCTAAGAAATCGCTCAAATCTTCACCTGTTGCATCTTTGTAATTTTCTTCTGTTTGAGTTAAGGTATCCAAATCAAAATTACCATCTAAAGCCACATGAGAAAAAACAAATCCCATTGTACGAGTAACCACCCATGCATAACCCAGACCAAGAGTAAATATTAAAATTAGAAGATTTACAGCAATCAAACTAAAGAAATCACCTCCTGTAGCTGTAGAAGTAAAATTGATTTTCTCGTTGCCTTTTCTTAAACTTAAATTGTCCACATAGTATCTGAACAAATCTTTTTGCCACCAAAAACCATAAATTCCCAAAGTCACAATTGTTAACAAATAGCCTTTTAAGTTAAGAATAAAATATTCTCCACCATCTCCATTGTATTTAAATTCAGAATCCCCAAAACGAACATTTCCTAACAAATAATTACGCATATTCATAGCCATCCAAGGCCCATAAATTCCAAATGTAATGATGGTTAATCCAATCCACTTAAAGAACAATTTTATAAATTCGTTTCTATCTCCTCTGTAACCAAAACGAATACCCCTCCATGAAGTGCGTGACATTCTGTAGCGATAAGAACCATGGATAGCAAGCGGAAAAATCGCTATAAAACCAACATAAAAAAGAAACAGTCCAATAAAAGGCATTTCCAAATACACAAATAATATAAGTACTCCATATAGCACTCCAAATATCAAAATCGCCTTTAAAAACCCTTTAAACATCTCTTTTCCAGTTCCATGAAATGAAAACGAATCTCCATTTAAATTCGTAGAACTATACATAAACTGAAGTTGTTTTGCTTTTGCCCAAGGATAATAAAATCCAAGTGTAACAATTGTTAATAACCAATTGACGATTATAATTCCGAAAAAATCACTTCCTTTTCCTTTAAAATCGAGCTCGTAATTTTGATTTCCTTCCATAAATAAAACCAGTTTTTAGATTAATAAATAAGGCCTAAAAATATAATATTTTTTTTACTAAATAAAACAAAATAAATAATATCTATTTCCATATTAGTTATAAAAATGTTATCTATTGTGGAATACGGTTTTTATGCCTTATCTTTGCAGTTAATTTAGACAAAATCTATACAACAATGATAAAGGTTTCTGATACAGCCAAAAAGAAAATTATCGACTTGATGAAAGAAGATGGTTTTGATGCCGCTACAGACTATGTAAGAGTAGGTGTTAAAAGTGGCGGATGCTCGGGCTTGTCTTATGATTTAAAGTTCGACAAAAACAAAGGTGAAGACGATAAGATTTTCATAGACAATGACATTACTATTGCTGTTGAGAAAAAATCATTCTTATATCTGGCTGGAACAATTTTAGAATATTCTGGTGGATTAAACGGAAAAGGATTTGTTTTCAACAACCCAAATGCTACTAGAACTTGCGGATGCGGAGAGAGTTTCTCTCTATAAGTTTCGCAAAACACTTTTAGAAAAATAGTATTTCTAAAAACTAATTTCCTAAAACAAAATAATCAATCGGAGAAAAACAATTTGAAGAATTATCCTTTCTTTAAATTTTTGAATTTTTAAATAAATAAAATGAGTAACAAATATACAGAAGACGATTTAAAAATCGAACTCGAAACGAAAGAGTACGAGTACGGATTTTACACCAATTTGGAATCGGAGACGTTTCCTATTGGGTTAAATGAAGACATTGTTCGTGCCATTTCACAAAAGAAAGGTGAGCCTCAATGGATGACAGATTGGCGTATTGAGTCGTTCAGAGCTTGGGAACAAATGATTGAACCGGAATGGGCAAATGTTCATTATGCAAAACCAGATTTCCAAGCTATTTCTTATTATTCGGCTCCAAAAAAGGTTGATCCAAACAAAACGCTTGACGATGTAGATCCAGAACTTTTAGAAATGTACAAAAAGTTAGGTATCTCTGTTGATGAGCAAAAAATGATGAATAATGTGGCTATGGACATTGTTGTTGACTCTGTTTCGGTTGCTACAACATTTCAAAAAACATTAGCTGAAAAAGGAATCATCTTCATGAGTATTTCTGAGGCTATCAAAGAACATCCGGAATTAGTACGTAAATATTTAGGAACAGTTGTACCTCAAAAGGATAACTTTTATGCCGCTTTAAACTCGGCTGTATTCTCTGACGGTTCATTCTGTTATATTCCAAAAGGAGTAAAATGTCCTATGGAACTTTCTACTTATTTCCGTATCAATCAGGCAGGAACAGGTCAGTTTGAAAGAACTTTGGTTATTGCCGATGAAGGTAGTTATGTTTCGTACCTTGAAGGTTGTACAGCTCCAAGTCGTGACGAAAACCAATTGCACGCTGCTGTGGTTGAACTAATTGCTTTGGATAATGCTGAGATTAAATATTCTACTGTTCAAAACTGGTTCCCTGGAAACAAAGAAGGTAAAGGT
>JALRGZ010000195.1 GCA_023253295.1 Flavobacterium sp. | reverse complement strand
TGTCAAGTCCTAGTGATGCTACTCAAAGGTATTTGTATGCAACTAATTTGAAAACCAAAAAAACAAAACGAGTAACACCATCTCAATTTGAAGGAACAAATAGTTATCGTTTTTCTTCAGATGTGGTGTATGCGGTACATGCTAACTCTAATATCAACAGAAATCCTAATTCAAGACTAATTTCGTTAGTTGAACATAAAAAGACTTTTCCACAAGGAGAAGATGTTTTTGTAACACCACAAAGAAATTTTAGCTTAGAAAAGTTTACAATAAAAACAATCGATGGAGCTGAACTAGACGGAATCATGGCTAAACCACTTGATTTTGATGCCAGCAAAAAATATCCGTTGTTTTTTTATGTCTACGGAGAACCAGCTGCTTCTGTAGCTAATGATGTGCCTTATTTTAACGGATTTATTTCTAATTTAATTCCTCAGGGTTATATAGGAATTGCGCTGGATAATCGAGGAACTCCAGTAATGAAAGGAACACAATGGCGTAAGTCAATTTATAAGAATATTGGAATTATAAATACGCGCGACCAGGCTATGGCTGCCAAAGAAATTTTGAAATGGAATTTTATAGATACCACTCGGGTTGCCGTTCATGGTTGGAGCGGTGGAGGAGCTGTTACTTTAAATTTATTATTTCAGTACCCTGAAATATACAAAACAGGAATTGCAATTGCTGCCGTAACCGATCAACATTTTTATGATAATATCTATACAGAGCGTTATATGGGATTGCCTTCAGAAAATGAAGCGGCTTATATAAAAGCTTCTCCGGTTACCTATGCTAAAAATCTAAAAGGAAACTTATTATATATTCATGGTACGGGTGATGATAATGTACATTATAAAAATGCAGAAGTATTGGTAGATGAATTAATAAAACACGATAAAATGTTTGATTTAATGATTTATCCTAATCGTACCCATAGTATACATGAAGGTATTGGAACCAGAAAACATCTAACCGATACTTTCATGAAATTCATTGCTGAAAATTGTCCTCCTGGAGCAAAATGATTCAATTGAGTTGTAGTTGTATTTGAAAATCATAATTGAAACAGGAATACTTTTAATTAAATAACCTTAAAACCTAACAGAATGATAGCAAATAATGAAACAGAATTCAAAAAAGAATTAGGATTACTTGACGGAACAATGTTGGTTGTAGGTTCCATGATTGGGTCAGGAATTTTTATAGTAAGTGCTGATATTGCCCGACAGGTCGGTTCAGCAGGCTGGCTACTTCTTATTTGGCTTATTTCCGGTTTAATTACTATGATTGCTGCGGTGAGTTATGGTGAGTTAAGTGCGATGTTTCCCAAAGCTGGTGGACAATATGTATATCTAAAAGAAGCATATAATGAGTTAGTCGCTTTTTTATATGGTTGGAGCTTTTTTTCGGTTATCCAAACGGGAACTATTGCCGCCGTTGGAGTGGCTTTTTCTAAGTTTACTGCTTATATTTTTCCTGTGGTAAGCGATGAAAATATATTATTTGAGACAGGGAGTTTTAAGCTCAATGCTGCGCAAATACTTTCAGTAGTTACAATTATTTTTCTAACTTATTTGAATACACGCGGCGTAAAAAATAGTAAACTATTACAAACCATCCTTACTATAATTAAGATTGCGTCAATTTCTGGGTTAATCATTTTTGGGTTTCTTTTAGGTGCTAAAGCCGAAGTGTGGAATATGAACTGGACCAATGCTTGGTCGCCTCGTTCTTTTGATTTAAATAATGGTTCTTGGTCACCAATTGGAGGTGTGGCTTTAATTTCCGGAATTTCGGCAGCAATGGTAGGAACTTTATTTTCAAGTGATTCATGGACTGGTGTTACTTTTATAGCTGGTGAAATTAAAAACCCAAAACGGAATGTGGGTTTGAGTATGTTTTTAGGAACATTAATTGTGACTTTAATATATGTTTTGACTAATGTAATGTATGTTTCTGTTTTGTCTTTGGATGAAATGGCAACTGCCAAATCAGATCGAATAGCAGTTGTGGCTTCTCAATATATTTTAGGTGATATAGGAACTTTGATTATTGCTGTAATGATTATGATTTCAACTTTTGCCTGCAATAATGGATTGATTATGGCTGGAGCGAGAGTGTATTATACCATGGCTAATGATGGTTTATTCTTTAAAAAAGCAGCTATTTTGAATCAGGAAAGTGTTCCTGCTTGGGCGCTTTGGTCACAATGCATCTGGGCATCGGCTTTGTGTTTCACAGGTAAATATGGTGATCTACTAGATTTTGTAATCATAATTGTTCTTATTTTTTATATTCTGACCATTTGTGGAATTTTTATTCTTCGTAAAAAGAAACCAGAATTAGAAAGACCCTATAAAGCATTTGCATATCCTTTTTTTCCGGCAATTTATGTTTTTGTTGCTTCAGCAGTATCAATTTCGTTATTGTTTGCTAAGTTTTCTACTTGTGGTTGGGGTGTTTTAATTATGTTATTGGGTATTCCTGTTTATTATTTGATAAAAGAAAAAGGATAAATATCTCTTATTTTCTATTTTAATTTATCAAATTATAATGCTGTTATCTTGCGAAAATTAACTAGCTTTTTATATAGATAATTTTTTATGGCTAATATAGTCTTGGTTTCAGTTAATATTGTCCAATAGCCCTCGGTCGAATTTTCATATTTTTATTAAAATTTTAAGATATGAAATTAGTTAGTAAGAGAGTTTGTGTGGTTTCAACACTGTTTATTGGTCTAATGAATTTTGCTCAAGGCACTTTGAAAGAATATCAGAAAGCAAATGCTGTTGATTCTTTATTCAAGAATAAAGTTTTTAATACGCCTAAAGAATTCCATTGGGTAAATAATAATAGTTTTTGGTATGTTAATAATGCCAAGAAGGGAAATGAATTTTTACTGGTAGATGCTAAAGAGCAAAAACAAACTTCGGCTTTTAATCAAGAACGTTTGGCTATAGCGCTTTCTAAAATTTTAGAAAAAGAAATTACTCCAAATCAACTGCCAATTGATAATTTAGAGTTTAGTAAAGATTTTTCAAATCTTGTTTTTACGACCGACAGTTTGAAAATTTCATGTGATTTAAAGAGTTATGAATTAACTAAAGTACAAGGAGGTTATAAAAAATCTCAAAAAAGAAATACATATTGGGGTGATCGTTTCGATGAGCAAATTAAAAGAGAAGTTAAATCTCCTGATTTACTTTATACAGCATTTATAAAAAACTATAATTTATATATAAAAAATGTCAAAACCCAAGAGGAAACACAATTGAGTTATGATGGTTCTAAAGGATTTTATTATTCCTCATTTTTAGAATGGTCTCCGGATAGTAAAAAAATTATGGCTTATAAAGTAAGACCAGGAGAAGAACACAAGATTTATTTTGTAGAATCCAGTCCAAAAAACCAACTCCAACCTAAGTTACAGGATAGAGATTATTTAAAGCCGGGAGATCAATTACCTTTTAAGAGTCCGCAATTATTTGATATTACATCTAAAAAACATCTTCCAATTGCAACTGATTTGTTTCAGGAGCAGTATAGTATTTCAAGTTTTGATTGGAAAGACGATAGTAGTGCTTTTACTTTTGAGTTCAATCAACGTGGTCATCAAGTGTATCGAGTTTTAGAAGTCAATGTAACAGATGGAAAAGTAAAAGTGATTATTGATGAAACTAGTCCCACTTTTATAGATTATAGTGGAAAAAAATACCGTTATAATTTAAGAAAAACGAATCAAATAATTTGGGCTTCGGAACGTGATGGCTGGAATCATTTGTATTTAATTGATGCCAATACAGGCAAGATCAAAAATCAAATTACAAAAGGCAATTGGCCAGTAAGAGAGGTAATTAAGGTTGACGAAGAAAACAAACAAATTTATTTCACAGCAAGTGGTTTAGATGTAAATCAAGATCCATACTTGTTGCATTATTGCCGAATAGATTTTGAGGGTAAAAATTTTAAACGCTTAACTACTGAAAATGGAAATCACAAAGTGAGTTTTTCTCCGGATTATCAGTTTTATGTTGATCAATATTCAAGTGTAGATAAAGCTCCTGTTACTTTGTTAAAAAGTGTTGCTAATCCAAAAGTTGATATGAAATTACAACAAGCAGATATTACGGATTTGTTGAATACGGGTTGGAAAGCTCCTGAAGTTTTTAGTGCCAAAGGAAGAGATGGGAAAACAGATATTTGGGGAATTATTGTACGTCCTACGACTTTTGACCCTAATCGTTCTTATCCGATTATAGAATATATTTATGCAGGTCCTCATGACTCCTTTGTTCCTAAGAATTTTCAGCCTTATTATTGGTCTATGACAGCTTTAGCCGAATTAGGTTTTATTGTGGTACAAATTGATGGAATGGGAACATCGAATCGTTCTAAAGCATTTCATGATGTTTGTTGGAAAAACTTAAAAGATGCTGGATTTCCAGACAGAAAACTTTGGATGAAAGCGGCGGCGGCTAAATATCCATATATGAATATTGAAAAAGTAGGGATTCACGGGACTTCAGCAGGGGGACAAAATGCCGGAGCTGCCTTAGTTTTTAATTCTGATTTTTATGATGTAGCGGTGGCTTCCTGTGGTTGTCACGATAATAGAATGGATAAAATGTGGTGGAATGAACAATGGATGGGCTACCCAATAGGACCTGAATATGAAGCTTGTTCTAATACAGCGAATGCCGCACAAATGGGAGGTAATTTAATGTTGATATTAGGTGAATTAGATGATAATGTAGATCCGGCTTCAACTATGCAGTTTGCAGATGCTTTGATAAAAGCCAATAAAAATTTTGAATTAGTTACTATTCCGGGAATGGGACATTCTTCAGGAGGAGATTATGGCGAGCGCAAGCGCAGAGATTATTTCGTACAACATTTAATGGGTGTCACGCCACCAACATGGGATGAAATTTATAAATAGAAAATTTTTAAAAGATAAAATGTAAAAATAAACCAAACGATAAGTGTTATAATTACTAAAGGAAAAGAATTTAATTATGAAAAAATATAAGTTATTTATTTGCATAATACTAGGTTTTGGGTTGATGAGTACAACAAATATATTAGCACAAAGTGGGGATCAAATTCTAGATGGAATTGGCGAAACAGATTTAATTGCTCGCTATGTTTTTGATGGAGATACTAAAGATTGGTCTCGAAATAATTGGCATGGAAAGGTTCAAGGTACTGGAGCTAAATTTGAAAAGGACGAACAATTTGGTACGGTGTTGTCTTTGTCTCCAAACAGTAAGGCTTTTGTTTCCTTACCTGGTGAAGCTTTATTAGGAGAAGAATCGATTAGTATTTCAGCATGGGTTTATTTACGTTCTACACAACAGGGACAACGTTTTTTTGATTTTGGAAAAAGTCCTAAGGCACATTTTTTTGCTGTACTAACAGAAACTATGGAAGAAAAAGGACTTCAGGCACATATCGCTACAGAGTCTGGAAACAATTACAACTCTAAAGTATCCGTTTTGAAACCTGAAAAATGGAATCATATAGGAATTGTTGTTAATGTCCCGGCTAAAACCATGAGTTTTTTTGTTAACGGTGTATTTGTTAGTGAAACTAATAACATGGTATTGAATTTAGGACAGTTAATTGGGAGTAATTCAAGAAATAAGCTTTACATAGGTGGATCTACATTGGGTGATAATTCATATTTAAATGCAAAATTGCACGATTTTAGAATATATAGAACTCCTTTGAGCGAGAAACAAATTAAAACAATTTATAACAAAGCTTTAGGAAAAGAAGAAGCGGTTGTTAATGAAGATAAAAATTTTGTAGATGATTTGGAAGTATTCCCAAAAACTAATCCTCAACTTTATAATCAGTACCTGGTAAGTGTATCCAATGTTGAAGTGCAAACAGCAGTGGGCAATCTTCCAAGAATACCAAGTTATATTAAGGGAGTTTATCGTGATGGGATTGAAGGCCCTGAAGTGCGTGTAATTTGGCCTTCGCCAAAAGACAATAGCAATGTGCTTACAGCGGGTCAATATACTGTAATAGGAAAAATTGCAGGTTCAGACTTAAAACCAAAAGCAATTGTAACTGTTAGCGATGACAAAGAAGATGCTACGCCAAGCAGAAAGTTAGAAGCGTTTCATCTTAATCAAGTTTCCTTGAATACAGATCTTCACGGTCATCAAACAAAATTTATTGAGAACCGGGATAAATTTATAACCACATTAGCAACAACAAATCCGGATGCTTTTTTGTACATGTTTCGCAATGCCTTTGGACAGAAACAACCTGAAAATGCAGAGCCATTAGGAGTTTGGGATACACAGGAAACTAAATTACGAGGGCATGCTACAGGACATTACCTAACAGCGATTGCTCAGGCTTATGCAAGCACGGGCTATGATAAAGTATTACAGGCAAATTTTGCAGCTAAGATGGATTATATGGTAAATACACTTTATAATTTGGCACAAATGTCCGGACATCCAAAAGAAGCAGGAGGAACTTGTATTTCTGACCCAACTGCGGTGCCCCCAGCCCAAGGAAAAACAAGCTATGATTCCGATTTGAGTGAAGAAGGTATCCGTACTGATTACTGGAATTGGGGAGAAGGTTTTATAAGTGCTTATCCACCAGATCAATTTATTATGCTGGAAAAAGGAGCCAATTATGGTGGGCAAAAAACGCAAATATGGGCACCCTACTATACTTTACATAAAATTATGGCTGGTTTAATGGATATTTATGAGGTGAGTGCTAATAAAAAAGCGCTTGAAACTGCTAAAGGAATGGGCAACTGGGTTCATGCCCGAATAAAACAGTTGCCTACAGAAACTCTTATCAGTATGTGGAACAGATATATTGCAGGAGAATTTGGAGGAATGAATGAAGCAATGGCACGATTATACCGAATCACTAATGAAAAATCATATCTGGAAGTAGCCCAATTATTTGACAATATTAAAGTGTTTTATGGAGATGCCAACCATTCTCATGGACTGGCTAAAAATGTTGATACCTTCCGGGGATTACATGCTAATCAACATATTCCTCAAATTATGGGGGCACTCGAAATGTATCGTGACTCTAATGCCCCGGAGTATTATCATGTAGCTGATAATTTTTGGTATAAAACAGTAAATGATTATATGTACAGTATTGGTGGTGTTGCGGGAGCAAGAAATCCTGCTAATGCGGAATGTTTTATTGCTCAACCTGCTACCATTTACGAAAATGGCTTGTCATCTGGTGGGCAAAATGAAACCTGTGCTACCTACAATATGCTAAAATTAAGTGGAGATTTGTTTCTTTATGATCAGCGTGGGGAGTTAATGGATTATTATGAGCGAGGATTATACAATCACATTCTTGCATCTGTAGCCGAGGATAGTCCGGCTAATACCTACCATGTGTCATTGAGAGCTGGGGCTACAAAACAATTTAGCAATGCAGATATGACAGGCTTTACTTGTTGTAATGGTACAGCTCTGGAAAGTAGTACGAAATTGCAAAATTCCATTTATTTTAAAAGCACAGATAATAATGCATTGTATGTCAATCTTTATGTGCCTTCTACATTAAAATGGACAGAGAAAAAAATTACTGTGGAACAAACTACTTCATTTCCAAATGAAGACCACACGTTATTAACTATTAAAGGCAATGGAAAATTTGATGTTAATGTGCGTGTCCCACAATGGGCAACCAAAGGATTTTATGTGAAAATAAATGGAAAAGAAGAAAAAGTAAATGCGCAGCCCGGAAGCTATCTTACTCTAAGTCGTAAATGGAAAAACGGTGACAAAATTGAATTACGTATGCCTTTTCAATTTCATTTAGAATCAGTAGTGGATCAGCAAAATATTGCAAGTTTGTTTTATGGTCCTATTTTGCTTGCCGCTCAAGAAACGGAACCAAGAAAAGACTGGCGAAAAATAACGCTTGATGCAAAAGATATTAGCAAATCTATTCAGGGAAATCCACAAAAATTAGAATTTGTTATTGATGGAGTAATCTTTAAACCTTTTTATGAAACCTATGGTCGTCATTCGGTCTATTTAGATGTAACTTTAAAATAGTGTTGAGATTAAAACAATATAAAAATCCTCAAAACCATTCTTATGAAAAAATCAATTCTAACCTTTATTTTATTTTTATTTATGCTAACTCCCACTTTCTCTAGTGAGCTTATAGATGTAGTGAATACTTATCAAGCAGATAAAACCGCTTTGCAAAACTTTTATTCCAATAGCGAATCAGAGGAGTATTATGTGCGGTTTTCAAAATTTTATGAAGAATGGAAAGTGAAAATAAAAGAAATTGATTTTAAAAGTCTCTCTCAGCAAGGAAAAATAGATTATTTATTGTTGAAAAATGTCATCAATAAAGACGATTATTTTTTACAAATAGAATACAAATCTTTTACAGAAATTGCTTCGGTAATTGATTTTACCGCTGATATCAATGTTTTTATAAAAGAAAGAAGAAGAGGGAAAAAACCTGTAGCTAGTGATTTAGCAAAACAGTTTGCTGTTGCCGAAGTTAATATCGATAAGAAACTAGAATTACTTAAAAATCAGCCTTTCAAAGATTGGTTTGCAGCAGAGAAAGCTGCAAAGGCAGTGAATTCGTTTAGAAGAGCGTTGAAAGAAGCTTATGGATTTTATTATAGCTATGATCCTGATTTTACTTGGTGGATGGAAAAACCATACCAAAAGTTATCGACTAAATTAAATGATTATGCCACATTTTTAAAAACAAATTATTCTAAAACAAGTATCAAAGATGATGGGAGTGGTATTGTAGGGAAACCATTGGGAAGAGATGCAGTTATGAAAAGTTTTGCTTTCGAATACATTCCGTATACCCCAGAAGAAATGATTACTGCAGCGCAAAATCAGTTTGAATGGTGTAAAAAGGAAATGATTAAAGCTTCAACAGAATTGGGTTATGGCAAAGATTGGAAAGCAGCTTTAGAGCATGTAAAACAAACTTATGTCCCTGCTGGTGAACAACCGCAAGCCATTACCGATTTGTACAATCAATCCGTAAAATTCATTGAAGATAGAGATCTAATTACCTTACCAGATTTGACTAAAGAAACTTGGCAAATGATTATGATGACACCCGAACGTCAAAAAATCAATCCTTTTTTTACTGGAGGTTGGGAAATTAGTATTTCTTATCCAACACAGGATATGGATCAATCGGATAAATTAATGAGTATGCGGGGAAATAATCCAAATTTTTCTCGAGCAACAGTACAACATGAATTGCTGCCAGGACATAATTTACAATTTTTCATGAACAGTCGTAATAAGCCTTATAGGGCAGTGTTCGATACACCTTTTTGGATGGAAGGTTGGGCTTTGTATTGGGAAATTGAACTTTGGAATAAAGAATTTCCTCAAACACCTGAGCAAAAATTAGGAATGTTATTTTGGAGAATTCACCGTTGTGCCCGAATTATTTTTTCATTGAAATATCATCTGGGACAAATGACTCCACAGCAATGTATCGATTTGTTGGTGAATGAAGTAGGGCATGAATATGCCAATGCTGAAGCAGAGGTAAGACGTTCTTTTGCCAGTGGAGATGCTCCTTTGTACCAAATGGCATACATGACTGGCGGATTGCAATTTTATGCATTAAAAAAAGAATTAGTAGCCAAAGGTTGGACCGAAAAACAATTCCACGATCGCGTGCTAAAAGAAAATATGATGCCAGTAGAAATACTCAGGATATTGCTTGAAGATTTAGAAGTTAAAGAAGATTACAAATCGACATGGAAATTCTCAACCGATTTTAAATAAAGGAAAAAGATGAAAAAAATACAATTACTGACCTTGTTGATTTTATGCGTTATAGTTTCAAATAGCATACAAGCACAGGGATATTGGGATAAAATTAAAGCGAAAAAATCAACACTTGAAATAGAAAAAGGATTTATCAATTTAAATACCAAATTTTTTTCAATCAAATTACTACAATCATCTCAGACGGTTGCCGGACTTTCTCCACTTTCAGATAAGAGTTTTGATTTTACTCCTCCTGGTGAGCGATTGGCTATTCGAGATAAAGATGGTCTGTACCATTTAGGAGATATAAATCTTCGAATTAAAGCGGCAGATGGTAGTTGGAAAAGTTACTCGACAGCTGCTAAACGCACTGAAATAATGCCTTTAGAAATTTCTGGAAATGTATTGGCAGCAGCAGATCTTTCGAATACATTACCTACAGATATTCCGGTGACGATAAAGCGATTTTATGAAGAGAAAGACGGGAATTTAGTGATGCGTTTTGAGATAACAAACAAAACCGATGCTGATTTAGAAATAGGTGCCTTAGGGATTCCAATGATTTTTAATAATATTTTGGAAGGGAAATCATTAGATGAAACGCATGTTCAAAATGTATTTTATGATCCTTACATCGGTAAAGATGCAGGTTATCTTGAAGTGAAAAGACTCAGTGGACATGGCCCAGCATTGTTAGTGCTACCAGAGGCAAATATGCCTTTTGAAGCGTATCGACCATTATTAGATGATGCTACTCCAAGAAGTATTGTTTTCGAAGGATTTCACGAATGGATGCCATTGAGTAAAGCGTATGCGGAAAATGAATGGAAAACCGCCGAACAATGGAATGAACCTACTTCCTTTATTCTAAAATCGGGAGCTACTCAAAATTTTTCGTTGAAGTTGGTATTAGTGGATGCAATCAAGAATATACAAGCAACTTTAATTCAAAATCAGCGTCCTGTTGCAATAGGTGTTCCAGGATATGTTTTACCTCAAGATGTAGAGGGACAGCTTTTTTTGAAATATAATAAAGCAGTTAAATCTTTTAAAATTGTACCTGAAGGAGCTTTGGTAGTAGAACAAAAAGCAAAGGATAAAAATGGATATGCCGAATATGTAGTTCACGGGAAAAAATGGGGAAGAGCCCGATTGACGATAGTTTATGAGGATGGATTAGAACAAACAATTAATTATAAAGTAATCAAATCAGAAACGAATGTAATAGCAGATTTTGGACATTTTTTAACGACAGCGCAATGGTTTGACCAGAAAAATGATCCTTTTCACAGAAATCCTTCGGTGATTTCATACGATTATGAAACAAAGAAACAACTAAGTCAGGATAGTCGTGTTTGGGTTGCAGGATTAAGTGATGAAGGCGGAGCAGGCGGTTGGTTGGCAGCTATTATGAAACAATTAGTAGAGCCAAACAAAGAAGAAATTGATAAACTACAGCATTTTATTGATGAAACACTATGGGGCGGAATTCAGTATAAAGAAGGAAAAAATCAATTTGGGGTTAAAAAAAGTGTTTTTTATTATGAACCTAAATTAATGCCCGTAGGGACTTATAGCAAGGATATTAATTATGGAACCTGGGCTGCCTGGAATAAAGAAGCTTCAGATGATCCGGGAAGATCTTATAATTATCCTCATGTTGCAGCTGCGCATTGGGCAATGTATAGATTGGCGCGCTATCATGAAGGTTTAGTAACCAATCATGCTTGGGATTGGTATTTAAAAAATGCTTACCAAACGAGTATGGCTATGACAACATTAGCGCCTTATTATGCACAGTTTGGTCAAATGGAAGGAACCGTTTTTTTATTGATATTAAAAGATTTAAAAACGGAAGGGTATACCGAAATGGCTAATAACCTGGAAGCTAAAATGAAAGCCAGAGCCGATCATTGGAGAACGCTTAATTATCCGTTTGGGAGCGAAATGCCTTGGGATTCTACAGGACAGGAAGAGGTGTATATGTGGTCGGATTATTTTGGATATGATGATAAAGCAAAAGTAACTTTAGATGCTATTTTGGCTTATATGCCAGTGATGCCGCATTGGGCTTATAATGGAAATGCCCGTAGATATTGGGATTTTTTATATGGAGGTAAATTATCCAGAGTAGAACGTCAGATTCATCATTATGGATCAGCATTGAATGCTATACCTGTTTTAGAACAATTTAAAAAAACACCAGATGATTTTTATTTACTAAAAGTAGGTTATGGTGGATTATTAGGCGGAATTTCAAATATTACCCAAGATGGTTTTGGCTCAGCCGCTTTTCATTCGTATCCTGAAACCTTACGAATCGACTATTTGTCGGGAGACTACGGCTCTGGATTTTTCGGCTATGCTGTAAACACAGCTACTTTTATTACCCATGAAAAAGAGTTGGGCTGGTTGGCTTTTGGTGGAAATTTAAAAGAAAAAGGAGATATAGTTGAGGTAACAATTACAACAGCAGCAAAATCTAAGATTTATATTGCTCCTAAAAAAATGTGGTTAGCCTTAGATGCAGGCACATTTAAAAAGATAAGTTACAACAAAAAAACGGAAGAAGTTGTAATTACTTTAGATGCTAAAACAACCTATACACCTAATGCTTATTTAAGAGTTGATAAGGATGTGAGTTTACCATATGAAAAAAGTAGAGGAGCTTACAAAATTAGGCTAAAGAATAAAGCGATTCAAATTAAATTATAATATCGAATGAAACAAAAATTGAAACAAAACTTATTAAAAAAAATATTATTTACAGTATTTGGAATGCTAATTAGTATCCATTCGATTGCACAAAAATTCGATAAATATTTTCCTAAAAAAGATCTTACCACAGTAGGAGTATATTATTATCCTGAGCATTGGGATCCAAGCCAATGGGATCGGGACTTGAAAAAAATAGCCGAAATGGGTTTCGAATTTACTCATTTTGGAGAATTTGCTTGGGCTGAACTTGAGCCTCAAGAGGGAGTTTATGATTTTAAATGGTTAGATAACGCAGTCGCAATTGCAGCAAAATACAATTTAAAAATTGTAATGTGTACTTCAACAGCAACTCCTCCTGTGTGGCTCACTCGTAAACATCCGGAAATACTGGCTACTTATGAAGACGGGACTAAAACCGATCATGGTTCCAGACAGCATGCATCATTTTCAAGTAATTATTATCGAAGCTATTCCTTAAAAATGATTGAACAATTAGCTAAAAAATACGGTAATAATAAAAATATCATCGGCTGGCAAGTCGATAATGAACCGGCTCGTTTTCTGGATTACGGAGCAGATGCGCAGCAACGTTTTCGAGATTGGCTAAAAGCAAAATACAAAACTATTGAGGTTTTAAATAAAGCTTGGGGAAATAGTTTTTGGAGTGGAACTTACAGTAGTTTTGACCAAATTAATATTCCACTACATAGAGAATGGGGAATGAATCTGCATGCACAATTAGATCACTATCGATTTGCTGACGAGGAAACCGCTACTTTTCTTGATTCCCAAGCGGTTACCATTCGTAAAAATATCACGAGAGACCAATGGATTACTTCTAATTATAGATCAAACTATAATGAAGGTTTTGTTGGTATGAGTAAAGAATTAGATTTTGACTGTTATACGCGTTATGTTGTTTATGGAGGAAGTCTTGGAATAGGTAAAAACGGTTATCGTTTGGGTAATTATACGGATATAGCGATGTCGAATGATTTTTTTCGCCCTACAAAAGGCATGTATGGATGTATGGAATTACAACCGGGGCAGGTAAACTGGGGAAGCATTAATCCGCAACCATTACCTGGAGCTGTTAGGTTGTGGTTATGGCATGTATTTGCTGGTGGTAGTAAGTTTACCTGTACGTATCGTTATCGTGCTCCTTTGTATGGTTATGAACAATTTCATTATGGTATAGTTGGAACAGATGGTGTTACTCCTACTCCTGGAGGACAAGAATTTGCTCAGTTTATAAAAGAGTTAGATGTTTTGAGAAAAAAATATGATGCTAAAGCGGCATTACCTGATTATTATTTAAAACGCAAAACGGGAATCTTATTCAACGCCGATAATGTAATGGGTATTGAGTTGAATAAGCAAACTAGAGAATGGAGCACACTAGGGCATTTTATGAAATACTATAAGGCAGCAAAATCTTTTGGAGCTCCAGTTGATTTTGTTCGAGATACTACTAATTTCTCCAATTATCCAGTTTTGGTAGTTCCTGCATACCAAATGATAGATCAAAAAATGATTGATAAACTTACATTCTATGCTCAAAATGGTGGAAATTTAGTGTTAAGCTGTCGTTCTGGAATTCAAAACCGATTAGGGCAGTTATGGGAAACTAAATTTTATGAGCCTATGTGGAATTTAATTGGTTCTCAAATAGAATCCTATGATTTATTAATGTCACAATCTCCGGGAGTAATTAAATTTAATAATCAGGAATTCGCATGGACGAGTTGGGGTGATTTGTTAAAGCCTAATCCTGGAACGGAAGTTTGGGGGACTTATGAGGGCGATTTTTATGCAGGAACACCGGCAGTTATTTCTCGTAAACTAGGCAAAGGCACTGTGACATATATAGGATTGGATTCTAAGAACGGGGATCTTGAAAAACAAGTTTTAACCAAATTATACCAACAACAAAAAATTGCTATCGAAAACTATCCTGATGGCGTTTTGGTAGAATATCGAGATGGATTTGGTATTGCTGTCAATTATTCCGATAAAGTTTATAATATGGATTTGCCATCTAATGCAGAAATTATTATTGGTTCTAAAGAAATCAAAACTGCAGCTGTTTTGGTTTGGAAATACTGAGGAGTTTAAAATTAATTTATACTATTTTATTTTGAACAATAAATTATTACACGGTTTTATCATACTTTTTTTGACAGGCACTCTTTTTGCACAAAAAGATAGTGATGTTAATGCTAATGGAGCTAAAAACCCTATTTTACCGGGCTGGTTTGCTGATCCTACTATTAAAAAATTTGGTGATATTTATTATATCTATGCAACTACTGATAATGAGATGTTAGCTTCTGGAGCCCCAACGGTTTGGTATAGTAAAGATTTTCAAAATTGGTATAATTATACTATGGAAATACCTTCTTTTTCAGCTCAATTGATTACTAATTTTTGGGCCCCTGATATTGTAGAAGGAAAAGATGGAAAGTATTATTTGTATTTTGGAAACTGTGAAATGGGCTGTAATATTTACGGTTATGTTTCTGATACGCCAGTTGGGCCTTGGACTAAATTAAGCGAAAATGATGTTCCTGTAATTTCAAATGGATACCCAAGAGAAGGGTTTCCGTCACTTGATGCTCAGTTTTTTACAGATACTGATGGGAAAATATATGGTTATTGGGGAACTTGGGTGCACTATAACGGAGGTTATGCTGTTGGAGAATTAAATACGAAGACCATGAAAGAGATGGTCAATTCAACGAATATACCTTTGGCGCAAACCCCCCGTCCATTTGAAGCGGCTTATATGATGAAAAAAGGCAATAAATATATCCTGATGTATTCTGGGGCTTCTTGTCATGATGAAACTTATAACGTACGTTATTCTTATTCAGATTCTCCTTATGGACCTTTTACTCCAGGAAAAAACAATCCTATTTTGAGCACAAATGACGATCAAACAGTTCATGGTCCAGGCCATCATTCGATATTAAAAGAGAAGGATGATTGTTATATTGTGTATCACAAACACGATTATCCTATGACAAGAGGAGGACTTGCAAGACAAGTTTGTATTGATAAAATGATTTTCGAAAATGATTCTACAATAAAAACCGTCGTGCCAACAATGAAAGGAATTGATGATTTTGTTAGATCAGATGTGCCTGAAAATATTGCTTTCAAAGCAAAAACGATAGCGTCTTCTTATCATTTGAAATCAACTCAATATGATTATGAATATAAATCATCGTATGCTACAGATGATAATAATGCTACCATGTGGAAAGCAGCTGATAATACTTTACCACAAGATTTAATTGTCGATTTAGGTTCGGTTAAACCAATAAAAAGGGTGATGACTCAATTTGAATTTGCGAGCTACTATTATCAATATAAATTGGAATATTCTGTAAATGGTAAAAAATGGTTTCTGTATGCTGATAAATCTAAAAATCAAACTTCCGGAAGCCCTATGATTGATGATAATAACGTAAAAGCGCGTTATTTAAAGTTGACCGTTTTAGGTACTGAAAAAATGGGGTTGTATGCTGCTGTTTGGAACATTAAAGTATACAGTTCGTTATTTGAAATTCCTTTACAATTACAAAATAAAAAATCTACTAAAACATCAGCACCTTTAAGTACTAGAAAGCTCTTAGTAGATATTGATGCCAATCAAATTTTTGAAAATGATTCCTTAGTCTCCATTCCTAACAGAGGGACTATTGGAGGAGTTTTTACAAAAAGCGGCGAAGTCTCTTTAGAAAATACGGATGGTATTAAGGCATTTAACTTTACAAAAGGAGCTTTAACTTTGGATAAAGCAGTACCGAAAACTTTGGCTTGGAATGGTTCTTTTACCGTAGCTACTTGGGTTAGAAACCCAACAATTTCAAAAGAAGGCGAAATTTTAGCTTCATGGTGTGATCGACGTGAATTTAGTTTAGCAAATTCATACAATGCTTTAGCTTATAATAGTGGTAATTATGGAGCCGTAGCGCACTTAGACGGCCATTTTGATATGCGCTATTCAAAATTACCCGAAGCAAATAAATGGCATTATATTGTTTTAACATTTGATGGTGTTGTCGAAAAAATATATGTAGACGGTGTTTTAGATAATTCCCAAAATATGTTGTTATCATCAGCAATTGATAAGGCAAAAATTATAATTGGAGCTTCGGATATTGGAGAAAATTATTCTGGTTTTATGGCTTCATTCCAAATGTATGATTATGCAATCCATTCAGCGGATATAATTAAGCTTATGAATGAGACTAAACCTAAAGGGTTGCTTTAAGAATATTACTATATAATAAAATTTGAGAACAATAAATGAAAACAATTTATCAAATATCGGATCAATTTATAGAGAAAAATTGCAATTTTAATGAATTGATAAAGGCACTTCAAGAGGGTTTTTCAAATTCCGATATAGAAGTTCCTATGCGTCATCACCATGATTTTCCTAACCCTGAAGAAGATAAAGATTCCACTTTGTTGCTGATGCCTGCATTTAATCCGGGTAAAGATTTAGGGGTAAAAATAGTTACTGTGAGTCCTAATAATGGGAAATATGATATGCCTGCTATTCAAGGAACGTATATTTATCTGGACGCCTACAAAGGAAATATTAAAGCTATTTTGGATGCAAAATCGCTAACGGCCAAGAGAACCGCGGCAACATCAGCATTAGCCAGTAGTTTCCTGTCTAGATCTGATTCTAATTCTATGTTAATGATTGGAACGGGAGCTTTATCTATTAATTTAATTAAGGCTCACGCTAGTGTAAGACCAATTAAACAAGTTTATATTTGGGGAAGGGATAAAAAGAAAGCGCAAGATATTGTGGATGCACTTAAAGATTTTCCGTTTACTTGTAGTGTTGTTGAAAAGATAGAAGATAAAATTTCTGAGGTTGATATTATTTCTTCGGCAACATTATCGCCAACGCCTTTGGTTTTTGGAAAATACTTAAATGCAGGTCAGCATGTTGATTTAGTAGGTGCTTATAAAAAAGACACTAGAGAAGCTGATGATGAAGCTATTTTGAAATCATCTGTTTTTTTAGATACCTATCAAGGTGGACTTAAAGAAAGCGGAGATATTTTGATTCCATTGACTACTGGTATTATTACTAAAGAAAGTATTAAAGCCGATTTGTTTGAATTGTGTTCTAATGTTAAAAAAGGACGAACTTCAGATACTGAAATTACTTTTTTTAAATCTGTTGGTCATGCTTTAGAAGATTTAGTAGCGGCCTCTTATTTTTATCAATTATTTGATTCAAAAGAATGAAAAATTAAGGTTATTAATTAAAATTAGACAATGTTAATTCATACAAAATGAATAAAATGACAATAGGAGTGGGGGGCTCAAATGCAACTATTGAGTTAGAAAAAATTACAAATATGACTCAAAATGTTCAGCCTATTCAAATAGATGAATATTTGTTGAGAATACAAAAAGCAACACGTTTAATGAAAGAAAACTCAGTGGATGCTTTGTATTTGAATGCTGGTACCAATTTGTATTATTTTACAGGAACACAATGGAATCCTTCGGAAAGAATGGTGGGAGCTTTGTTGTTTGATGATGGAACTCTAAAATACATCGTTCCAAAATTTGAAGAAGGAACTTTTAAAAAATACCGACAAGTCGAAGCTGATATTTACTGCTGGGAAGAACATGAATCTCCTTATGAGTTAGTAGGTAAATTGCTTCAGAAAAAAAATAAAACCAATGCCAATTTAGCAATTGACGAATCCGCCTCCTACTTTTTGGTGGATGGAATTGCAAAAGTTAATTCTTCTTGCAGTATTCAAACGGCTCAGCAAATAACTGCTGGCTGCAGAATGCAAAAATCAGCTAACGAAATTGCAATTATCCAGCAAGCAAAAGAGATTACAATGGCAGTGCAACGTGCAGCTGCTAAAATTTTGCGACCAGGAATTAGTGTGGATGAAGTGGTTGATTTTATCAATGAGGCACATATAAAAGCAGGAATAGCTTCAGGATCTTATTTCTGTATTGTTTTATTTGCTGATGATACGCAATATCCTCATGGTGTGGCTGTTCCTCAAACCTTAAAAGAAAATGATGCTGTGATTGTAGATACAGGTTGTCGTTTGGAAGGTTACCTTTCAGATATTACCAGATCCTATGTCTATGGTATTCCTTCTGAGGAGTATAAAACCATTTGGGATTTGGAAAAAGCCGCACAATTAGCTGCTTTTGAAGCTGCTAAGAATGGTGCTACTTGTGGTTCAGTTGATGACGCAGCACGAAAAACATTAGCAAATGCGGGTTTGAGTGCTGATTATACTTTGCCGGGTTTGCCTCATCGTGTGGGACATGGAACGGGATTAGATATTCACGAATATCCTTATTTAGTTAGAGGAAGTGAGATTCAACTTTTAGAAGGAATGGTGGTGAGTAATGAACCAATGATTTGTGTTCCTGGGAAATTTGGAATAAGGCATGAAGATCATTTTTATATGACAAAAGAAGGACCAAAATGGTTTACAACACCGATGCAAAGTATTGAAAACCCTTTTGGGTATTAGGAGGAAGTATGTGATGAAACAATAAAAAACAAATAATATAGAACGGTCAATTAATCGTGTTTCTTTCGTTAATTAAGATTTAAGAAAAGTTTTAACAAGAATCAATTATTTTTGGTTTATAAAAATAAACACTATATTTGTGCCGTTATTTATTAAAATCTAGATAATGAGGGGACTAAATGTCCCCTCTTTTTATAAGAAATATGACATTTAAAGAAAAAGTAAATTCATTATTGCAGGAAGTTCTTGAGGAAAGACCTTCGCTTTTTTTGATTGATTTAACTATTACTGATGCGTTTAAGGTAATGATTACTTTGGATGATGATAATGGTGTGGTTTTGCAGGATTGTATCGATATTAGTCGTGCAATAGAGAGTAAGTTAGACAGAGAGGAACAAGATTATTCTTTGGAAGTAGCTTCGGTAGGGATAGGTTCGCCATTGAAAATGACTCGTCAATACATGAAAAATATTGGTAGAACTTTGATAGTGACTACAAATACTGAAAAAATTGAAGCTGAATTAGTTGATGCTAATGAAGATTTCATAATTTTGTCTTGGAAAGCAAGAGAGCCTAAGAAAGTAGGAAAAGGAAAAGAAACAGTACAGAAAGAACAACAAATATCTTATTCTGATATTAAAGAGGCAGTTGTTACAGTAACATTTTAATTTAAAGAATTCGCATGGAAAATTTAGCATTAATCGATTCATTTTCAGAGTTTAAAGATGATAAACTTATTGATCGTGTAACGCTTATGGCAATTTTAGAAGATGTATTTAGAAATGCATTGAAGAAAAAATACGGTTCAGATGAAAATTTTGACATCATTATCAATCCTGATAAAGGTGATATGGAAATTTGGAGAAGGAGAGTAATCGTTGCCGACGAAGATTTGGATTTCGAAAATGAAGAGATTACTTTAACAGAGGCTAGAAAAATTGAGGCAGATTTTGAGATTGGAGAAGAAGTATCTGAAGAGGTTAAATTAATTGATCTAGGAAGAAGAGCTATCTTAGCATTGCGTCAAAATTTGATTTCTAAAATTCATGAACATGATAATACCAATCTTTATAAGCAATTTAAAGATTTAATTGGTGATATTTACACCGCCGAAGTACATCATGTAAGACCAAGAGTGGTTATTCTTGTGGATGAT
>JALRGZ010000177.1 GCA_023253295.1 Flavobacterium sp. | reverse complement strand
TCTTGTTCCTTTGCACCTTTCTTGTTCATTAGACTATAATAAAAAGTCTTAATGCCCCATAGATGCGCCATCATTAAATTCTTAGCGATTAATGTGGTCGGTATCTTACGATCCGGGAAGTGCGCAGGATTGTAGAATGTGACGGTCAGTTAAAAACGGGTCGTGACGTAGCAATCGCTGCTTTATTAGGTGCTGAAGAATTTGGTTTCGCTACTGCTCCGCTTGTTGCTTCTGGATGTATCATGATGCGTAAATGTCACTTGAATACTTGTCCAGTAGGTATTGCTACTCAAGATAAAGAGTTACGTAAAAACTTCAAAGGAACTCCTGAGCACGTAATTAACTTCTTCTACTATGTAGCTGAAGAATTAAGAGGAATTATGGCTTCTTTAGGTTTCAGAACTTTGGAAGAAATGATTGGTCAAACACACAAAATCAATTCTAACAAAGCGATTACTCACTATAAAGCTAAAGGTTTAGATTTATCATCCATCTTACACCGTCCGGCTGCATATAGAGATATGATTGTTCGCAATACTGAGAAACAAGACCATGGATTAGACAATGTTATGGATTTCCAAATCTTAAAAGATTCTCACCGTGCTTTATACAGAAAAGAGAAAATGACTTTAGATTACCCTATCAAGAACACAGATCGTTCAGTAGGTGCTATTGTTAGTAACGAAATTTCTAAAATCTACGGACACTTAGGTCTGCCAGAAGACACTTTAAACATTAATTTCACTGGTTCTGCCGGACAAAGTTTAGGAGCATTTAGTGCACACGGATTAACTTTCACAGTAGAAGGAAACACCAATGACTATTTAGGTAAAGGTTTATCTGGAGCTAAATTAATCATCAAGAAACCGGCAAAAGCTACTTTTGTTGCTTCAGAAAACATCATCGTAGGAAACGTATGTTTATTTGGTGCTATCGAAGGAGAAGCATTCATCAATGGTATTGCAGGAGAACGTTTTGCAGTACGTAACTCAGGAGCTGTAGCAGTTGTTGAGGGAGTTGGTGACCACGGTTGTGAGTACATGACTGGAGGAAAAGTAGTAGTTCTTGGTAAAACAGGAAGAAACTTTGCTGCAGGTATGAGTGGTGGTATCGCTTATATCTATGATCCTCAAAACAAATTCAAAAACGGATTGTGTAACACTGAAACAATCGAGTTTGAAACAGTTGAAGGACAAGAAGCTGATGAATTAAAACACTTAATCGAAAGACACGTTCAGTACACTGACAGTACAAAAGGAGCTGAATTATTAAGTGATTGGAACACTAGCTTAGAGAATTTTGTAAAAGTAATGCCTACAGAATACAAAAAAGCATTAGAGCGCTTAAAATCTGGGGTACAAATGGTAGAAGAATTAACAGCATAATACAATGGGAAAAGTAACAGGTTTTAAAGAATTCGAAAGACAGGATGAATCATACACTTCAGTACAGGAACGTGTAGGACATTATAAAGAATTTACAGTTCCTTTGAGTGAAGCTGAAATTACAAAACAAGGATCTCGTTGTATGGATTGTGGTATTCCATTTTGCCACAGTGGATGTCCATTAGGGAATTTAATCCCTGATTTCAACCACATGGTACACCAAGGTGAATGGCAAAAAGCTTCTTGGATATTACATTCAACAAATAACTTCCCTGAATTTACAGGGCGTTTATGTCCTGCTCCATGTGAAAAAGCATGTGTATTAGGAATTATCAATGATCCAATTTCTATTGAAAACATAGAAAAAAATATTGTGGAGCGTGCTTTCCAAGAAGGATGGATTAAACCGCAACCACCAAAAACAAGAACTGGTAAAACAGTTGCTGTTGTTGGTTCGGGACCTGCAGGTTTAGCAGCTGCACAACAATTAAACAGAGCAGGTCACACTGTAACTGTTTTTGAAAGAGATAACGCTATCGGTGGATTATTACGTTATGGAATTCCTAATTTCAAATTAGAAAAAGAAATTATCGACAGACGTATTGCTATCCTTGAAGCAGAAGGTATCACTTTCAAAGTAAACACTAATGTAGGTGTTAACTACTCTATTGAAGACTTGAAAGCATTTGATGCTATTGTTCTTTGTGGTGGTGCAACTGAAAGAAGAGGTTTACCTACTCCTGGAGCTGATGCTGACGGTGTAGTTCAAGCAATGGATTTCTTAACACAACAAACAAAAGTTGTTTTTGGAGAAAAAATCGAAAACCAAGTTTTAGCAACTGGTAAAGATGTAATCGTAATTGGTGGTGGAGATACAGGTTCTGACTGTGTGGGTACATCTAACCGTCACGGTGCAAAATCAGTTACTAACTTCGAGATTATGCCAAAACCACCAGTTGGAAGAAGCGAGTCTACTCCATGGCCATTCTGGCCTTTACAGTTAAAAACATCTTCTTCTCACAAAGAAGGATGTGAAAGAAACTGGTTAATTAACACTAAAGAGTTCATCAAAGATGCCAATGGTAAATTAACAGCTCTTAAAACTGTAAACGTAGAGTGGAAAATGGTTCCTGGACAACGTCCGGAATTAATCGAGATTGAAGGTTCAGAAAAAATCTGGCCATGTGATTTAGCTTTATTAGCTTTAGGTTTCGTAGGTCCAGAGAAAAACTTAGCAGAACAATTAGGTCTTGAAACTGATTTTAGAAGTAATTACAAAGCCAATAATTACCAAACTAATGTTCCAAACATATTTACTGCGGGAGATATGAGAAGAGGACAATCATTAATCGTTTGGGCTATCTCTGAAGGTCGTGAGGCGGCAAGAGAAGTTGATTTATACTTAATGGGTACTACAAACCTTCCTACTAAAGAAGGTGGAGATTTACCTCCATTGTAATATTCATTACAATACATCAAAAGGCTGTTTGAAAGAGATTTTAAACAGCCTTTTTTCTTTTGGAAAAACAGAAAAAGCTTTGAATTGTGTGACAAAAAAATCTAATAAACTCACATTAGGTTTATTATATAACTTATTGTTACAATTTGTTACAAATATTTTTATTTATTGTAGTCTCAATAAAGAATAATAAATTTGCGTAAAATTTACTAAAAATGCAATCTAAAGACTTACTTCAATTAGCAGAACAATTTGGCACACCATTATATGTGTATGATGCCGAGAAAATAAAATCACAATATAATAGATTAACTAAAGCTTTTTCTAAAGTAGAAAAACTACGCATTAACTATGCAATGAAAGCTTTGTCTAACGTTTCTATCTTACAGCTTTTAAAAGATATGGGCTCTGGATTAGATACTGTTTCTATCCAGGAAGTACAATTAGGTCTTCATGCAGGTTACGCACCTGATAGAATTTTCTATACTCCAAACGGTGTATCTTTAGAAGAAATTGAAGAAGTACATGCTTTAGGAGTACAAATCAACATCGATAACTTATCTATTTTGGAGCAATTTGGTGCTAAACACCCAACTGTTCCTGTATGTATTCGTATCAACCCGCACGTAATGGCTGGTGGAAACGAAAACATATCAGTAGGTCACATCGATAGTAAATTTGGTATTTCAGTACACCAATTACCTCACCTAGTTCGTATTGTTGAAAACACAAACATGAACATTGTAGGTATTCACATGCACACAGGTTCAGATATTTTAGATATCGAAGTATTCTTGTATGCTGCTGAAATCTTATTTGATGCTGCTAGAAACTTCAAAAATCTTGAATTCTTAGACTTTGGAAGTGGATTTAAAGTACCTTACAAAAAAGATGATATCGAAACTGACATTGAAGAATTAGGTAAAAAATTATCAAAAAGATTCAATGCTTTTTGTGACGAATATGGTAAAGAATTAACATTGATCTTCGAACCAGGTAAATTCTTAGTGAGTGAAGCTGGTTTCTTCTTAGCAAAAGTAAATGTGGTAAAACAAACTACTTCAACTGTTTTTGCCGGAATCGATTCTGGATTCAACCACTTAATCCGTCCAATGTTCTATGGTTCACAACACCACATTGAAAACATTTCTAATCCTAAAGGAAAAGAGCGTTTTTACTCTATAGTTGGATACATCTGTGAAACGGATACTTTTGCAAGTAACCGTAGAATTCAGGAAATTGCCGAAGGAGATATCCTATGCTTTAGAAATGCAGGTGCTTACTGCTACTCTATGTCTTCAAACTACAATTCAAGATACAAACCAGCAGAGGTATTATGGATTAACGGAGAAGGACATTTAATCAGAGCTCACGAAACTTTCGAAGATTTATTAAAGAATCAAATTCCATTACCTGCTACAGTTACACTATAGTAGAATGCAATCATAAAAAAAGGGACTTTTAAAAAGTCCCTTTTTTAGTATTATTTAGTTTCTAAAACCTCCGTTAATACTTCTGCTTCTGTTCCGTTAGGAAAATCAATTCTTATTTTTTGAGCAACTGTTGGTGCTATCTGAGAAATTACTTTCCTATCAAAAGACTCCCCTTTTTTAATATTCCATCCGTAAAACAATAAGGGAACGTGGGTATCATAATTATAAGGTGTTCCATGTGAGGTTCCCTTTCCTTCATGAGCACTATAGCCCGGTTTTTCTAAAATAACCAAATTCCCATTTTGTTTTGGATCATATCCTTTAAAAAGATAATTCAAATAAAAATCGGCGCTATTAGCACTTAAAATTTCTTCTTCAGTATAAACACGTTTTACTTGAGGCATAGTCATTAAAAACTCTTTAAAATTCTTTTTAACAACATCTAAATCCAAATTACTTTCTTTGATTTTCTTTTTGTCAAAAAACAAATTGTAATTTGAATAATTCAATACTACATCTTCACCAAAAGTTGTTTTAGAAAAGTCTCTAAACTTATTGGTAAATTGTTTGTACTCTCCCAGTGATAATGGAAACTTATTATCCTTTAAAAAGTTTTGATTTTCGGCAGCAGCATGATCAGAAGTTAAGAACAACAAATAATTATCCTTACCTACTTTTTTATCTAAATAATTCAAGAAATCTGCCAGAGTTTCATCCAAACGCAAATAAGTATCCTGAACCTCTCTAGAGCGTGGACCTGTTAAATGCCCAATATAATCGGTAGAAGAAAAACTCAGAGTTAGAAAATCAGTATCATTATCCACTCCCAGATTTTCATTTACTATTGCTTCTTTAGCAAAATCAGCTAAAATATCATTCCCAAAAGGAGTTGTTTTGATAACTTTGGCACCACTTTTAGCATACATAGCTTTCAAATCATAGGGAAAAACAGGCTTTTTACTACCATACAAAAGTCCTTCATAATCATTATCATCCGCTAAACTCTCATTGTAAACTGATTCCGATTTCAACAAAGTCCAATCTTTACTTAAATACTTTTCATAATTTTTCTTTGCATTAAAATCTGAAACCCAATTTGGCAATTCTTTTCCATAAAAAGTACTTGAAATAAAATTCCCGGAATCACTCATCCAAAATGCCCAATTGGCAAAATGCCCTGCAGGAAGAATAGCTCCACGGTCTTTTATACTAATTCCAATCACTTTGCCTCTGAAATTAGTAGCCAAACGCAATTCATCAGTAACGGTTGTAGCTTGTAAATTAACCGGTGACATTTTTCCCTCATCGGCTGCACCTGTACCTAAAATAGTCGCCGAAACATCATCGGTACAATACTTGTTCTTACCAATAGATTTGTCAAACCAAGTATTCCCTACAATGCCATGAATAGCAGGAGTTGTTCCTGTATAAATAGATGCATGACCTGGCCCTGTATAGGTTGGCATATAATTGTATTGTGTATTATGAAACACAAAGCCTCCATCCATTAATCTGCGGAAACCATTTGCTGAAAAATCATCCGAAAAACGATAGAGATATTCCATTTTCATTTGATCAACTACAACACCCACGACTAACTTAGGTCTTTGCTGAGCATAAATATTAAAAACTGCAATTGAAGTAAAAAGTAAGGCTATTTTTTTCATAATAAAATTAGATATCAAAAACAAAAATACAAATTAAAGCTATAGCTGTAGATTACGAAATAGTTATATATACCAGCAACAAACTAAAATGATAAATAAAGGATTAACAACTATATCAAACTTAAAAACTTATTTTTGTACCATTAGAAGTTACAACCGATTTATAATCCAAGGCTCGCAATAAACATATAATGAAATATAATTCCATTTCTTTTTTATCTCAGAATCCTAAAAAATATATCTTTTCGGTAATACTATGCCTTTCATTTATTTTAAATGTAAATGCAACAACCGGAAAATGGAACAGTAAAACAACCGGAACTACTATAGGATACAAAATCACTGATTCTAAAAAACCGATTACAGATTATGCAGGTAACTATATAACGATTGTTTATCTTGAAAATTTATCCTTTCAAAAAATTGGTCGTTATAGTAATAAGAAAAATGTAAATTGGCTGCTATCCCAAGGATACAGAGTTATTGAAATGGATTATAAAAAAAACAGTAATGCAAAAGCACTAAAAATCAACGAAGACATTATAGCTATCAATTACTCTATTGCTTCAGGGAGTTTTTGTGGATTAAAAAATTGCTCACTTTATAAATCCTATGTACTTTTTGAAGGGTATCGCATAGCAAGAAATGTGAGCTATTTTATTGATGACCCAAAAATTTACAACAGCCCTGAACAATACATAGTGGGCGATTCTTTACACATGGATATAATTTATCCAGCCAATCCAAAAGTCAACATCCCAACCTTACTGTCTTTCTCCTATAGTAATAGTTATGCATTTTATGACAATAAAAAAGGAAAACTAACAGATGCCTACAAAGATCAGAGATTAAACTTAGCCTATTCTCTTGCTAGTTTTAATGATTCATTTTTAGAGGGCGCACCGGCAAATGGTATGGCTTGGGCAATTGCCGATCATCCAAAATATTGCCAATGGGGAAAAGGAAAACCTGAAAATGGTCCTAATGACGCTTATAAATCCTTCCAAACTAATCCTGATGCAGCGCAAAAAGTAAAATCAGCGATTAGAACCTTAAGAGCTTTTGCTGCTCAAGTTGGACTTTCTTATCAAATAGGCATTTTTGGATTTTCCAGAGGTTCAACAGCTGGTTCGTTGGCTATTGGCGATAAAAAAATAAACGAAATAGAAAATGCAGGATTCAACATTAATGTTTCGGATGATGTTCAGGCAGCAGCTTTAGGTCCTGGTGTATTTGATTACACCCTAATTTACAACACCCTCGATGATGGTGATAAAAATTTAGAACAAAGATGTCCTTGGGTTTGGGGATCTTTGGAAGAAAACCAAAATCTATGGAAAAGCATGGGAGCTTCTTTTTTAGTTGAAAAAATGGCCGCTCCTACGCTATTCTTTTATAATACAGATGATGATCACTATTACGAAGATCAAATCAACCATTTTAAAAACAAATTAGACAATTTAGGAGTTCCAACAACTACACTTATCAATTATGGTAAAGGTCATGCTATTCCGCAAACAGATTCTAGCTTAAATACTCTTTATAGCTTCTTTAAAAAACATCTTTCTCCTCCTAAATTGGATAAATAAGATTCAAAACAACATCTAAATCATCCAATTTACATTAACAGAATGTTATTATTTAAAAAGATTCAATTCTAATCCAAATACTTCATCTCTACTCCTATTATTAACAGCTACCACTTAATAAAAACATAAAACACTAATAAACAACTTTTTAAAGACGAATCAAACTACTCTTTACAAACTTAAAATCAACCTTTAAAATTCTTGCTAAAGAAATAACAAACAACTTCTAAAGGTTTTGTTAATTTTTATTTTTATTTATTCTAAATAATCCTTGTGTAAACCATTTTTAGGATTTACATTTGCATCGTTATTTTAAATAAATCCAAATAAACAACAAAATGAAAAGAATTTTACTGCCCGCAATAGCACTATTATTTTCAATTCCTAACCAAGCTCAAGAAATTGCTTCTGCTTTAACTCACAATACTTCTGAAATCACTTCAAATCCTTTTGATACAATTAAGAATAAAAAAGGGCAAATCCTTAAGGAAGTTACTATTACTGGAAACAAACCACACAAACCTGTTTCGGTTTCCAGAGCAGGAATCAAACCAATGGATTTACCACAAAGTGTACAGGTTATAGATAATGAAATCATCACGCAACAACAAGCCATCCGCTTAAGTGATGTTATCAAAAATGCTAACGGTGTATATGTAGGTTCTGCTCGTGGAGGAGCCCAAGAATCATTTTGGTCGAGAGGTTACGATATGACTGCCAACAATATGTTCAAAAACGGTTTCCGTTATAACGGTGGTTCTATACCTGAAGTTTCATCTCTGGAAAGAGTTGAATTTTTAAAAGGAGGTTCAGCCTTATTATATGGTAATGTAGCTCCCGGCGGAATCTTAAACACGGTAACAAAAACTCCACAGTTTACTAAAGGAGGAGAAATCAGCATGCAAGCAGGAAGCTATTCGTACTACAAACCTACAGTTGATTTCTATGGCCCTTTAAACAAATCAATTGCTTATCGTTTTACAGGTTCTTACGAAAATTCAGAAAGCTTTAGAGATTTTGTCAAAAATGAAAGAATCTATTTTAATCCTTCACTTTTATTTAAAATTAGTGATAAAACACAAATTACAGCACAAGGAGATTACTTAAATGCAGATTGGACTCCAGATTTTGGTACAGGAATTATAGGAAAAGAAATCCTAGACTTACCACGTAGCAATTATTATGGAGCACTTTGGTCTACTGGTAACACCAAATCTTCTAGCGCTTCGGTAATGTTGAATCATGATTTTAACAAAAACTGGAAATTAAACTTTAACTCTTCTTATCAAAATTACGACAGAACCTCTAAATCAACTTCACAATTATCAAATTTAGATACCTATGCTACTCGTGGAGAATGGAAAAGAGGTTTAAGCGAAACTAAAAACTTAGAAAGCATTTTTGGCGATCAATTAAGTTTACAGGGAACATTTAAAACAGGAGCTATCAAACACCAAATATTTACTGGTGTAGATTGGGAATCTTCTTTAACAACAAATTACAGATATAGTTTTTTCTCAACACCAACATCTGCTAAAACAGTTTCAACTGAAGATACCCCTATAAACTTATTCAACTACGATCCAAGTACTGAAAGTAAAATTGCCCCTTATCCATCTAGAGCGACAAGTATAACTAATGTTGACGACAAAACTTTCGGAGCATATTTCCAAGATTTAATTTCATTAAATGATTATGTAAAAGTATTGGCTGGACTTCGTTGGTCTTGGATTGAATCCGAAACAACTACTTACGCTGAAGTTGTTGATAAAACTGCTAACACACTTGTTACTTCAGTATATGATGCTGATGCAGTTATAGCTCCAAAGCGTTTAGATAATGCTTTTTCTCCTAAAGCAGGTTTAATAATTCAACCGACAAAAGATATTACTTTATTTGGAAGTTACTCTAACTCATTTACACCAAACACATCGGGAACAACTGTTGAAGGAAAAAACATTAAACCTTCCATTATTGATCAATACGAAGCTGGTGTAAAAACTGACTTATGGAGAGGTATTTTAAGTACTAACGTAACTTTATACATTATTAAAAACAATAATCTGGTACAAACCGCTCCTTTTGAAGCCGACGGAACAACTCCTAATAACAACACTAACTTAAAAGTTTTAGGTGGAGAAACAAAAAGTAAAGGTATCGAAGTGGATGTCACTGCCAGACCTTTTGAAGGTTTCAAAATCAATGCTGGTTACAGTTATAACGACATGCGTTTTATAAACACTCCAGTTGCTTTATACAACAATATTGCTGGAGATCGTGTAGCCAGAACTCCTACTACAACAGCTAATTTAAGTTTCTTCTATACTGTTCCAACAGGAAAATTAAAAGGATTATCTATAGGTGCTATTGGAAATTATATAGGAGACAGAATTGCTGGTTGGAACAATCGTTACATAGAAGACACAGCTAATCCTGGAACTCTAATTATCCAAGACAGAGAAGTACCTGTTGATGGTTATGCTACAGTTGATGCTTCTATTGGTTATACTTGGAAAAAGTTCTCTATTTTATGTAAATTATCAAACATCACTAACGAGTTGAATTATACAGTACACGAAAATTACAGTGCTAACCCAATTGCTCCTCGTCAAGTAATGACTAGTATCAAATACAAATTCTAAAAGTATCACTTGATATATTTTTTTAAAGCTCCTTTTTAGGAGCTTTTTTTATTTAAAAGATGAATAATATGA
>JALRGZ010000173.1 GCA_023253295.1 Flavobacterium sp. | reverse complement strand
ATCGTCACGTTTTTTCCAAATCGAGTATCTTTTGATAAAAATGTAGTTTCAGGAGCAATTAAATTTACTCCTTTTTTTAACGCAGCTGTTCTAAGTTTTTCTTGCTCTAATTTATATTTTTCTGCTTTATTTAACTTCATAAAAAAAGCTATTTCTACAATGACTAACAGTGGATATACAGGATTCCAATTATCTGCTTGGAGACCAACAACAGCTGAAATTTTAGTATTTACTTCAAACAAAAGAATCCTTACACAATTAAGTTTGTTATGGGGAGTTCGAACTTATTTCTACGATAAAGAAGAAAGTACAGACACAACTGTAACTGACATTAACAATATCGCGAAAGAGAAAGGACACGTTCAAGCTGGTGATTACATCATCAACTTGGCATCTATGCCAATTAAAGACAAAGGAATGGTAAACACTTTGAGAGTTTCCGAAATTCTCTAAATAGATTTTCTCACATACAAAAAGTCCCGATAAAAATCGGGACTTTTTTATTTTTACACACTTCACTATACACTTTCAACAAATTTGCTTTTAAGAAAATTAAGAAGAATTAAACAGCTAGCTAAGAAAATATCTTTTATATTTGACTAATATAAAATGTAATTATTATGAATTTCAAATCCAAAAACCCATTTTTAAACAATAAAAGCTTCTCTCCAACTTCTAGAGCAGAACAGGCTCACGAAGCAACTGTTATTGGCTATGACCAAGAAATGACCATTTCAGGAACAATCAATAAAACTATTTTACTATTCTTATTACTAACAGCTTCCGCTATGGTAATTTGGTGGTTAACATTTAATGGAATGAACCCTATTATTCCTGCAATTGGCGGCGCTATTATGGGATTAATTTTAGTTGTAATTTCATCTTTCAAGCCTCAATATTCCGGTTATTTAGCCCCTGGATACGCTTTATTCGAAGGTTTATTTATTGGAGGAATTTCAGCTATTTTTGAGGTACAATATCCAGGAATTGTAATTCAGGCCGTTGGTGCTACTTTTGTAACCTTTGCTGTATGTTTAGGATTATACAAATACCAAATTGTAAAAGTAACTGAACAATTCAAATCAATAGTATTAGCAGCAACTTTAGCTATTGCTACTTACTACTTAATCTCTTGGTTGTTTTCATTATTTACTAGCTACCAACCTGTACATTACGGTAATTCATTATGGAGCATAGGAATCAGTG
Source organism: Flavobacterium sp. (assembly GCA_023253295.1). GTDB lineage: Bacteria > Bacteroidota > Bacteroidia > Flavobacteriales > Flavobacteriaceae > Flavobacterium. The sequence continues at coordinate 14,671 of JALRGZ010000173.1, read as the reverse complement.
TTTTTGTAATTGTAATTGCAGCCTTGAACTTATTCTTGGACTTTGACCGTATAGAACAAGGAGTTCAACAAAGGATGCCTAAATACATGGAATGGTTTGGAGCAATGGGATTGATGATTACGCTAGTTTGGTTATACGTTGAATTTTTAAGATTATTATCTAAACTTTCAAGTAGAGACTAATTTTAAGATACTTTAAAATAAGCCCCTTCTATTACAGAAGGGGTTTTTATTTACTCAAAAGTTGAATTTTAACTGCACTGCAACTACCGTTTTTTTTTCTTCGGTATTTAAATTACTCATCGAAATCCCCAATAAACGAACCGAATCTTTCATTCTTTCCTGATATAATAATTCTTTTACAGTTTCTAGAATCAATCCTTTATCAGCAATGAAATAAGGCAATGTTTTACTCCTGGTTTGTTGAGTAAAATCACTGTATTTAATTTTTAAAGTAACTGTTTTCCCAGAAACTTGATGTTTTTTAAGCCTTCGTTCTAAACTATTAGCAATTAGTTCTAATTGTTCCAACATAAAAACTTCGGAGGAAAGATTCACCTCAAAAGTATGTTCTGCCGCAACCGATTTAGCAATTCGGCTTGGTTTTACTTCGCTATTATGAATTCCGCGAACTACATTATAATAATAATGTCCGGATTTACCAAAATGCTTTTCGAGAAACTCCAAGGATTTACTTTTTAATTCCAAACCTGTGAAAATTCCTAGTTGATACATTTTCTCGGTAGTTACTTTACCTACTCCATAAAACTTCCTAATTGGCAAAACCTCTAAAAAAGGAATTACTTCTTCAGGAGTAACCGTTTTTTGTCCGTTAGGTTTATTATAATCACTCGCAATTTTAGCCACAAATTTATTGATTGAAATTCCCGCTGAAGCCGTTAAACCAACTTCGTTAAATATCCGATTTCTAATTTCTTGTGCCAATAAACTCGCGCTTGGATTTCCTTTTTTATTATGAGTAACATCCAAATAAGCTTCATCTAATGAAAGTGGTTCCACCAAATCAGTATACTCACGGAAAATTTTATGAATCTGATTGGATATTTCTTTATAGCGATCAAATCTTGGTCGTACAAAAATAAGATCTGGACAATTTTTCTTAGCCAAACTTCCACTAATAGCACTTCGGACTCCAAATTTTCTAGCCTCATAACTCGCTGCAGCAACAACCCCTCGATTTTCTGCCCCTCCTACAGCTATAGGTTTTCCTCTTAATTCCGGATTATCCATTTGCTCCACCGAAGCAAAGAAAGCATCCATATCGATGTGTATGATTTTTCTATTTGGATTGATCTCAGACATACTACAAATTTAAAGTCAATTTGTCAAAATGAAATCAATTACAACTAAATATTTGGTACTTTTGAAGTCGTTTACTAGCCCAGATGGTCGCAGCATCCTTTTTCTTTTTTTCTTTAAAAAAGAAAAAGATATAGCAAACAGCTGGAAAAAGCTTCTAATGAAAATTTAAAACACTCATGGTCGAAATAGAAAGAAAATTTTTAGTTACTTCAGATGCGTATAAAAACGAAGCTTTTTCAAAAAAACGCATTATTCAAGGCTATTTGAGTTCAAATCCCGAACGAAGTGTTCGTGTCAGAATTAAAGAAAACAAAGCATATATAACCGTAAAAGGAATTTCAAACGCTTCGGGAATGTCCCGTTTTGAATGGGAAAAAGAAATTTCAACTGATGAAGCCCAAAATTTATTATTGCTTTGCGAAAAAGGAATCATTGACAAAACTCGTTTTGAAGTAAAAATAGGCTCGCACACCTATGAAATAGACGAATTTTACGGAGAAAATGACGGCTTAAAAATGGCTGAAATTGAACTACAATCAGAAACAGAAAACTTTGAAAGACCTCAATGGCTTGGGGAAGAAGTAACGAACGATAAACGTTATTACAATTCTTATTTAAGCAAAAATCCTTTTAAAAACTGGTAATTTAGTCTACAATTTCTTCAATAGTTACTATCATTGAACCTGAACCTTTATTGGAAGCTATTTCCATGAAAGCCCTTTTTGTCAAATCGATTTCTCTTGATTTTACAAATGGTCCTCTATCAATAACCTCTACAATTACCGACTTTCCATTGACTTCATTAGTAATTTTCAATTTAGTTCCAAAAGGAAATTTTTTATGTGCAGCTGTATAACCACTATTGCTAAATTTTACACCACTAGATGTACGTTTTCCATTGAATTTATCAGCATAATAAGAAGCATGAACACTTTTTTTATACAATTTCAATTTTCGTACTACTTCCATATTAGGAATTGTATCTATAAAAATTGGTTTTTTGACTGTTAAAGAAGCTTTTTTAGCAACAGTATCTTTTAATTCGGTATTTTTTTGAATTGAAGATTTTTGTACAGATGATTTATTAGTTTGCGCATTTACAAAAACAACTGTAAGAAATAAAAAAAGTAGTGTTATTGATTTTTTCATATTAACCTTTTTAGTTCGAATCTATTTAAAACAAAAACTATACCTCGATAAAAAAAGTCCTTTCCAGGACTTTTTTTTTAAGTTTTAATTAAAACCATAACGACCAAGGAATTCTACTTAGTATAAGCACTAATCCTAATCCGTAAAAAATAGAAAAAGTTTTAAATTTTGATTCGCTAGTAGTTAATTTTTTATGTTTTGACCATCCAATTGTAATTAAAGTAATCGCAATTAAATTAATTAGCGGATGCTCTAATGAAGTCAAACGTAACATTTTATCAGACATCTGCCCCAATGAATCAAGTCCTAGTGGAGACACAAAATATAAAATCAAACCAATCAACAATTGCGTATGTGTGCCTATTAATCCAAAAATTGCAATCTTTCTATCTTTAGCCGTAAACTCTTTTTTAGAAGTCAAACCTATCAATGCATTAACCACTGCAATCACTAACAATAAAAGTGCTATATAAGCCCAACCCGAATGAAATTTTTGAATAAATACGTTCATGTTTTTAATATTTTTTTTTTAACAAATATAAACAAAAAGGTATAAAAAAAACCTCATTTAACTAAAAGCAAATGAGGTTTTTACTATCAAATTTTATTTAGCTTTTAAATAAACATTGAAAATCAAGCTTTTAAGCAAAACAACAAAAATGTTATTTATTTCTTAAAAAATGACTCAACAAAGAAGCAGTCGAACTATCGTGATTTTTCACTTCATTAGAATTGATTTCATCCAGAATAGAATTAGCCAATTGTTTTCCTAACTCTACTCCCCATTGATCATAACTAAAAATATTCCAGATAAATCCTTGTACAAAAATCTTATGTTCGTAAAGTGAAATCAATGAACCTAAAGATTTTGGAGTTAACTTTTGAATCAAGAAAGTATTGGTTGGTTTATTTCCTGTGAACACTTTAAATGGCAATAAAAACTGTACTGCTTCTGCCGACAAACCTTGCTTATCAAATTCAGCCTGAACTTTCGACTCATCTTTTCCATTCAACAAAGCTTCTGTTTGAGCAAAAAAGTTAGACATCAATTTATCATGATGATTGTTATCACCATATAATGGCTGAACATATCCGATAAAATCTGTTGGGATTAACTTTGTTCCTTGGTGAATTAATTGAAAAAAGGCATGTTGCGCATTGGTTCCAGGTTCACCCCAAATAATAGTTCCTGTTTGATAATCCACAGCCTTTCCATCACGACCCACACTTTTTCCATTACTTTCCATAGTTCCTTGCTGTAAATAAGGAGCTAATTTTTGCAAATATTGGGTATATGGAATTAAAGCTTCACTTTCGGCTCCAAAGAAATTATTATACCAAACACTTAGTAAAGCCAAAACTACCGGAATATTTTTATCAAAATCAGCGGTTTTAAAATGCTCGTCCATCTCGTTTGCACCATCTAACAATGCATCAAAATTGTCGAACCCAACTGCTAAACTAATTGACAAACCTACAGCACTCCAAAGCGAAAAACGTCCACCAACCCAGTCCCACATTGGGAACACATTATCCGGATTAATACCAAATTCGGTTACTTTTTGTAAATTAGTAGAAACAGCCACAAAATGCTTAGCGATATCTTCTTGATTAGCTGATTGTAAGAACCATTTTTTAATCGTTTCTGAATTTGATAAAGTTTCCTGAGTAGTAAAAGTTTTAGATACAATTACAAAAAGAGTTGTTTCAGGATTTAACTTTTTAATTACTTCCTGAACATGATCTCCATCAACATTGGAAACAAAATGAACATCTAAATCATTTTTATAAAATTTCAAAGCCTCTACCACCATAGCTGGCCCTAAATCTGAACCACCTATACCAATATTTACCACATCTGTAAAAGCTTTACCTGTATATCCTGTTTTTACACCCGAAGTAATTTCGTTTGTAAAAGTTTTAATCTTGTTTTTTACTTCATAAACTTCAGGAACAACATTTACTCCGTTTACATTAATTACTGCCGATTCCTTAGCTCTTAACGCTGTATGAAGTACTGCTCTATTTTCAGTTTGATTGATGATACCTCCATCAAAATATTCCTGAATCCCATTTTTAAGTCCCATTTCATTAGTTAATTCAAGCAACAATGCCATTGTTTCCTGATTCACTATATTCTTAGAATAATCAATTAAAAAATCATTCCAAAGAATACTGAATTTCTCTGCTCTTGAAGCGTCTTCTTTAAACATTTGTTGCATGGAAACATTTTGTAATTCTCCAAAATGTTTTTCAAGCTTCTTCCATGAAGCAGTTTCTGTTGGATTTAGAATACTTAAAGCCATTTGTTTTTTTGTTTTTTAGTTTTTTTAGATGGTCGTAAAAATACTGAAATTAGTTGTAATTGTCGAGCACTTTACAACTATATAACACAACTGGAAATTATTTTTATAAAAAAAGGAGAATCAATTGACTATTCAATTATTCTCCTTGATTATTTTAAATATAACTAATTCAATTACAAATTCCCTATACTATCTAACTCTCGTTTTAAAGGCTCTATTGTTTTCATAAAACGAGCTTTGTTCCTTCCTTCCATAGGAGTTCCTGTTGGCAATTTTAATTTTAAAGCATCAACCTGTACTCCGTTTTTCCAAAAACGATAACACACATGTGGACCGGAAGCCAATCCCGTACTTCCTACCCTACCAATGACATCCCCTTGATTTACATGCTGACCACGTCGCACTAAAATCTTAGACATATGAAGATACTGAGTAGAATAAGTTCCATTATGTTTTACTTTTACAAAATTTCCATTTCCAGCCGTATAACCTGTCTTTTCTACCACACCCGCTGCAGTTGTCATAATAGGTGTTCCTGTAGGAGCAGCATAATCAGTTCCTTTATGTGCTTTCCACTGATGCTGTACAGGATGATATCTATTCATTGAAAATCTTGAAGTAATTCGGCTAAACTTAATGGGTGATTTCAAGAAAAAGTTTTTCATTGTTTTTCCCTCTTCATCATAATAATCTACTTTACCGGAAGCTTCGTTTTGTACAAACGGAAAGGCATACATTATCTTCCCTTTATATTCAAAAAAAGCGGCTTCTATATTACTCACTCCATTATAAATAGAGTCATTAATATAACGTTCATTAAAAGCAATACCAAAACGGTCTCCTTTTTTTAATTTAAAAAAATCAATTGACCAAGAATAAATTTTTGTGATTTGATTTGCCAAATTAGCTTCAACACCCGAATTAGACAAAGTTTCAGATAAAGATCCTTTTAAAACCCCCGTAATTAATCTTCTTTTAATTGTAACTGGTCTTACTTTTTTATGAGCTACCACAGCAGAATCTCGTAAATCAAAAATATAATAAGTTAAATCATTGGGCTGATAGACAAAAACCTGAAGTTTATTGGTTTTATCCTTAGAGCGCAACATTGTATACGCCTTATTAGGTCTAATAACACGCACATCAAAAGTATCCTTTATACTGTTTACGATTTCATAAATCTTACGTTCTCCTATGTTTTGTTTACTTATAATTGTTCCAAAAGTATCTCCTTTTCTAACGGTATCCTGAACCACATTAAAGTCGGAAAAATTGAATCCAAAATCAGAGTTGTCTTTTTTTGGAATTTCTTTTTTAGCAACTTTCTTAATTTCAGTTTCTTTATCCGAATTTTTACAAGATACGACTAGAGTTAATGCAATTATAAATGTTAAAACGTATTTCAAACTTTATCTTTTTATTCAATTTTACTTAATACTTTATTGCTCTTGACCCCAATTTGCTAATTCAGCTTCACTCCATAATTCCGGAAAGAATATTCTTTTTTGATACTTTGGATGCATATATTTACGCCAATCACTTCCACCGGTAGCTTCACCATCACCCATACCGCTCTGATCAATATACTTAATAGCTACATTTAAATGCTGCATTACCCAAGTAATATTCACAGTATAATCAAAATGGCGCATCGCTTCTTTCAACAAAGGCAATTCCTGATCTTCCAAAGGCAATTGTTTGTATTTCTGCCAAATATTAACCGTTTTATACTCTTCCATGAAATTTAAGAAATCCTTCTTATATTTCTTTTCAAAGACTTCTAAAGTATACGATTTTTTCCCTGTTTGATAATCTTTGCCAGCGGCTTGCCAGTATAAAATCTCAAAGGCTTCTTCATTAGAAATTGTATTATCAAAAGAGGCTCTAAAACGACTATCAATTAGATTAACTAAATCGGTCGAACAAAATTCAATTAAACGATATTGAGCACTTTGAAAACCACTTGCTGGAGTAAGCGTATTTCTAAATTTCATATACTGATCTACATCCATCCCTTTTTCCATAATAGTAAAGGAAGTCGTTAACATATCAAAATAACGACTTATTCGGGATAACCTATCTGTAAAAAAATCAGTTTGAATATTTTCGGCAGAAGAAATTTGATTCATCTCCCATAGAATCATTTTGAATATTAATTCATTTACTTGATGATAGAGAATAAAAACCATCTCATCAGGAAGTGTTGTTCTTTGAACTTGTAAATTCAACAACACATCCGTTTGAATATAATCCCAATAATTTGAGGGCTTAGACCATAACAGACCTTCAAGTTGTGTATCTGTTTTTTGATTGATGGAGTCGTATTTTTGTTCTATTTCTTTTAAAATACTTGCTGTATTCTCATTAATATTCATTATTTCTTTATTTTAAACGGAGCTTTCAAACCTTTAAAAGCATCCAAATCGGCTTTTAATGAACCTACAGCCAAATCTGCCTTGATGCGAATAGGCAGCCTATTATCATCATCTGAAACCCAAACTGTTAAACTTTCTTGTTCTTTAAAAACGCGACCTGATTGAACCAATGGTCGAAAAATCATTGAAGACACGACCCCAAATTTAGTTGTAATATCCTCACGACCCATGAATTTTAACTTAAATTTTGTGGTTTCATCGTCAAAAAACATATCGATCTCAACAAACTCTCCTGGCTTAATCTTATCAATCGTAGGATAATTACGTAGATAGTAAAAAGCAGAAAGAATATCCTGAGTATTTTTAGGGACAACAAAAATCTTCTCGGTTTTCTTTTTATAATCTTTTACAGTGACTCTGTGGGATGTTGGATTAAAAAAGCCTTCTTGATTTTTAGTATAACCTCCTTCGTTAATGTTTCTCACAAACTGATAGGGATTCCCCGTTTCTTTATCTATATAGCTTTCATAAAGATCATCAACTTTGAAAAAAAAGCGAGACAAACCTGTAGTATATCCTTTGCCTACAACATGAAAAACTTTTTTATTATTTACAAAAGCATCTTTCACTTCAAGGGTCGCATAACCGGCATTTACAAATCCGTAGTGAACTCTAAATTTAAACCATTCACCAGCATCGAAGGCATCATTAGATTGGGAATCAAAACTTACGGTTAAAATCAATAATAGGAGTAGTATTATTTTTTTCATAATGCACTATAATTTCTTTATTGATTCAATTTGCAAATTTTGTTCCAAATATATTAAAACAAAAAAACTCAGTCAAATAATGACTGAGTTTTTATGCTATTAACCAACCAAAAAATTATAAATTATTAAATTTATATAAACCAAAAGGAAACCACCCCTCTTGTTTTGATGTTACAAATATATGGCAATAAAATGCGATTTCTACAACAAAAATTGAGTTTAACAAAATTTTAGAACAAGATTCGGAAGATTTAGTGTTTTTTTTTGATTATCATAAAAAAAGTTATGATAAAAAATTAAAGTGATAATTTTTTGTTTTTATTAAAAACTTAAAAAACGGTTGATTTTACACTTATTTATCTTTTTTTAACAAAAAAACGTCGAGCTTCGAGCCAAAAAAACTTTTTTCAACTCAAAAACCGACGTTTTTTTTGCTCCGAGAGTCTAAAAAGGAAAGCCTACGCTAAACCAAGTATACCCTTTATTGGTTTCTGGAGACCAACTACGTTTTATTTCAATCGGACCAATAGCTGTTTCCAAACCATAGCCTAATGCATAACCAGATATTTCAGGTATAGAAATCCAATCAACACTTTCAAAAATATCCTCCCCTATATTAGCATAGTTAGCCGTAAAATTAAGATGATTCTTTTTGAAAATCTCACAATCCAAAGACACCGTTGACTTAATATAACTATTACCTCCAAGACTCAAAAAGTCATAACCATAAAAATGACTAAAATTATTGGAAACATTATAACCAAATCCTCCTAAGATAAAATTGAAAAACGATACGCTTTTATTACCAATTGCAAATCCAGCTTCGGATTGAATTTTCATCGAAGTAGACTTAAACAATTTGAAAGCAATTCCAAAATTAGCCTTAGCAATAGAAAAAGGATTAAACTCGTTAGTGTAATTTGAAGAATATAAATACGAATGAATATCTCCCGAAAAGAACCAACCTCTTTTTGGAAAAAATTTATCATCAAAAGTATCATAATCCAATCGGGCAAAAACACTTAAATAATCACTTCTATCAATTTGAGGACTTGTATTCGCTAAAGTTTTCGAATCAATATTTAAATACTTATACTCTAATCCTCCTCCTATCAAGAACCGTTGTAAAAACATTGTTTGAAAATACAATTGATTCGTAAGATCTAACAAATCAACATTCAACGAATTAACACCTAAATCTTCAAAATTCAAATTACTGATTTGCCCCTGAATATTTCGATTAAACTGATTTAAATATGATTTAAAACCAAGACTAATATTATAACCATTTTCAATATAATAGTCAAAATTATACCTAAAGTTATCCCCCAATATCACATCCAATGAAGTTATATCATTTTTAAAAAATGTCTTCTTATGGGTTAGATTGACCAAAACAGCACTTTTATAAAGTCCGTCATAATGCAGTCCAAATTTCAAATAAGAATCTGTTGGATTTTCTTTTAAAACTAAATTTAAATCATCCTTACCGTTATTTTCCTGAAAAGAATAATCTATAGCACTAAAATTTCCGGTTGCATTTAAGTTATTTACACCTGTTTGTAATTGGTCATAACTGATTTTTGTTCCCGGTTTAAATCGCAACTTACCATAAACATATTCCTTGGTATAGTTTTTCAATTTTTTGCAATGAATATTAACTATATCCAAACTATCCATCCCAATTACCCATTTCGGTTTTTTATAATTATTTGCCTGAACTCCTAATTGTTTTAAACGTTCAAAAACCGAAAAAGCAGCTTCTTCTCCTCTTCCTAATATTTCCTGTCCGCTATCAAAAGACATCACTCCATAATCTTTTATATCTGGCCGAATGTAAATATCAGTCTTCAACACATTCTCCTTCATTTTATCAATAGAATGAAGATTGGTAATTTGAACCAAAATCTTAGTAGCATCATTTAGTTCTTTTCTATCCAATAAATCGTTTTGTACATCAACTCCAATAATAATATCAGCACCTAATTTTCTAACTTCATCAATTGGATAATTATTAATTACTCCTCCATCGACTAAAAATCGATCTTGATATTCTACTGGAGAAAACAATGATGGAAAAGCCGAACTGGCAATCATTGCACGAGCTAAATTACCTTTGTTTAAAACAACCTGTTCACCTGTTTCTATATCCGAACCTATACATAAAAAAGGAATAGAAAGTTTATCAAAATCTCTTACATGTCTAACATCTCGAGTAATACGGCTTAATAGATTAAAATTATACAAACCTTTAGACAGCGCGTCAGGAATCCCTATTTTATACTTATTAAAAGGCAAAACCAATGAATACACCTCATCATTCCTTTTTTCATAAAAATTTTTGGTATATCTAGGAATATAATCACTCAATAATTCATCAAAATCAGTTTCCCTAAAAATAGAATCTAATTGTTGCGCATTATAACCAGCTGCATACAATCCTCCTACAACAGCTCCCATGCTGGTACCGCCGATATAATCAATTTTAACACCTGCTTCTTCTATCACTTTAAGAACACCTATATGAGCAAATCCTTTTGCACCACCACCACTTAAAACCAATCCTATTTTAGGCCTGTCTTTTTTCTGAGAAAACATAGTTAAGCCACTACAAAAAACAAGCAACAAAAGGATATATTTCTTCATAAACCAACAATCAGTTTTAGCGTTAAGCAACAGTATTTAAATCAAGACGCAGATGTTCTGTAAAAATCGGTAATTTTTTTGGCTTTTGAAACACCTACGACCTCCGAAATCTCTTTTTCTGTAGCTAATTTCAATCTTTTAACACTTTTAAAATGTTGAATTAACGCTAACATGGTTTTTTCGCCAATTCCGGGTATAGATTCAATCGAAGAATTCAAAGCCGCTTTACTTCTTTTATCTCTGTGATGTGTAATTCCAAAACGGTGGGCTTCATTACGTAATTGTTGAATTACTTTTAAGGTTTCTGATTTTTTATCCAAATACAACGGAACTGGATCTTCGGGATAGAACAATTCTTCCAAACGTTTGGCGATACCAATAATACTAATCTTTCCCCGCAATCCTAAATCATCAAGACTTTTTAAAGCCGAAGACAACTGCCCTTTTCCACCATCGATAATAATAAGTTGCGGCAAAGGCTCTTTTTCATCTAACAATCTTTTGTAACGACGATACACCACTTCTTCCATCGAAGCAAAGTCATTAGGTCCCTCTACGGTTTTAATATTAAAATGACGGTAATCTTTTTTACTTGGCTTTCCATCTTTAAAAACAACACAGGCCGAAACAGGATTCGTACCCTGTATATTAGAGTTATCAAAACATTCAATATGTCTGGGCTCCACCGGCAAATGCAAATCTTTTTTCATTTGCGCCATAATTCGGTTGGTATGCCTGTCCGGATCCACAATTTGCAATTGCTTCATTTGTTCGATGCGATAGAATTTAGCATTTCGAACAGACAAATCCAAAATCTGTTTTTTATCACCTAATTGAGGAACGGTAACTTTTACTTTTTCACCTAAATCTATTTCAAAAGGAACTATCACTTCTTTTGACAACAAATGAAAACGCTCTCTTAATTCCACGATGGCCAACTCCAATAATTCCTCATCCGTTTCGGATAATTTCTTCTTGATTTCCATAGTGTGCGAACGAATAATCGAACCATGAGATATTTGCAGGAAATTCACATAAGCAGCACTTTCATCCGAAATAATCGAAAATACATCTACATTCGTAATTTTAGGATTTACAATTGTAGAACGGGATTGGTAATTTTCTAAAACTTCAATCTTTTCTTTGATTTTTTGAGCTTCCTCAAAATGCATATCCTGCGCCAATTGCATCATCAATTTCTTGAAGTCCTTCAAACTATCCTTAAAATTTCCTTTTAAAATTTCCCGAATAGCGTTCACTTGCTTTTGGTATTCGTCTAAGGATTCATAGCCTTCACATGGTCCTTTACAGTTCCCAATATGATATTCCAAACAAACCTTAAACTTGCCACTTGCAATATTCGAATCACTTAAATCAAAATTACATGTGCGAAGCGGATACAATTCTTTGATAAGTTCCAAAATAGTATTCACCGTTTTGAAACTGGTATAAGGACCAAAATACTCTGAACCGTCTTTCACCATTCTTCTGGTTGAAAATATTCGGGAAAAAGGTTCTTTCTTGATACAAATCCAAGGATAACTTTTATCATCCTTCAAATTGATATTGTACCTGGGCTGAAGGGTTTTTATCAAATTATTTTCCAGCAAAAGTGCGTCAGTTTCTGTAGGAACCACAATATGTTTTATGGTTACTATTTTCTTTACCAAGACATTCGTCTTAGCCGTATCGTGAATTTTATTGAAGTAAGAAGAAACACGTTTCTTTAAATTCTTAGCCTTCCCAACATATAAAATCTTCCCTTCTTTATCAAAATACTGATAAACACCTGGACTGTCCGGTAAAGTTTGTATTTGTAGTTCTAAAGATGGATTGCTCATAGAACAAATTTAACCTGAAAATTTTCAAATTCCAATTTTCAAATTCTTAAAATATCAAGGTAACAATTAACATTTTTGTAAAAAAATTGTAATTATCTTTGCTCAAAATATTGAAATGATGATTTACTGGAAAAAACTAACCCAAGAAGAACGTAAAAACAGAATAGAAAAAGCACTTGAAGAAAACGTAAATTTCTCTAAAGATGCTACACTTGGTTACCCTGCATCAAAATTAGATGGAAAAGTATTTTATGATGATGCTCCATTTTTAAAAGACGCCCCTACATTACAAACTTATGTTGCCAATCCTAATCATATTGGATGTCATACCCTAGGAACTTCAGAAAGCGCATTCAAAGGTACTCAGGAAATTGAACGTGAAGTTATCGAAGTTCTTGCTGTTGATGTTTTCAAGGCTCAAGCTAACTCAATTGATGGTTATATTTCTCCCGGAGGTACTGAAGCTAACATTCAGGCTATCTGGATGTACCGTAATTACTTCATGTACAGAAGAGAAGCTAAATTAGACGAAATTGTCATCTTAGCATCTGAAGACACACATTATTCTATCCCTAAAGGAGCTAATGTTTTAATGCTTGATTTGGTTAAAGTTCCTGTTTCTTTTGAAAATAGAGAAATTGAAAAGGCTGCTTTAGAAGATATCATTGTTAAAGCAAAAGAAAACGGAAAAAAATATTTTATCATTGTTGCCAATATGGGAACTACTATGTTTGGTTCTGTTGACAATCCGGATGATTACACTACTTTATTAGAAAAACACGAAGTAGAATACAAATTGCATATTGATGGTGCTTACGGAGGATTTGTATATCCTTTTAGCAACCAAAAATCAACCATTAACTTTAGCAATCCTAAAATTAGTTCTATTACGATTGACGCACACAAAATGCTGCAATCTCCTTATGGAACCGGTGTTTTTATTTGCCGAAAAGGACTTATCGAAAACGTATTGACTAAAGAAGCACAATATGTTGAAGGAATGGACTTAACACTGTGCGGAAGCCGTTCAGGTGCTAATGCAGTTGCAGTTTGGATGATTTTATTCACTTATGGACCTTACGGCTGGTTTGAGAAAATATCGGTTTTACAAATGCGTACACTTTTCTTATGTAATGAATTGGATCAATTGGGAATCAAATATTTCAGAGAGCCATTCATGAACATCGTTACTATTCACTCTGAATTCATTCCAAGAGAAATAGCTAAGAAATACGATTTAGTGCCGGAACAACACAATGAAAACAACAAATGGTATAAAATTGTATTGATGGATCACGTAGAAGTAGATCATTTGACTACTTTTATAAACGAATTGAAAGCTACCATAAATGCATAAAAAAGAATTACGTTCCAAATACAAAGAACTTCGAAAGCAACTTTCGGAAAACGATATTGAAGAAATGAGTTTAGCAATAAGTAATCAATTGCTTAGACTTTCTATTTGGAACAAAAATTACTTTCATGTTTTTTTACCCATCGTACAACAACAGGAAGTAGATACCGAATTGATTTTACATTTACTCTCAGGCAAAGACAAAGAGATTCTAATTTCAAAATCTAATTTTGAAACCCGAGAAATGACTCATTTTCTTCTGACTGACAATACCAAAATCAATAAAAACGAATACGGTATTCCGGAACCTGTTGACGGAATAGAAGTGCCTTCCAAAAAAGTAGAAGTTGTTTTTGTACCGCTTTTAGCCTTTGACAAAAAAGGAAATCGTGTTGGTTACGGCAAAGGTTTTTACGATAAATTTTTAAGCGAATGTCAAGCTGAAACCATCAAAATAGGACTTTCATTCTTTGAAGCCGAAGAACAGATTGAAGATGTATTTGAGAGCGATATTCGACTGGACTATTGCGTAACTCCAAAAAATATTTACCGTTTTTAAACATAAAAAAATGACCCGAGAGAATCGGGTCATTTTTTTATATCGTATACTTTTTATTAATGCTTATGGAATGCTTTTTTATTGAAAACGATTAAAATTCCACCATTTTTAAAGTTAAATAAAAAATTATTATTTAAACTTTCAATGTAATGACTGTTTGAATTTCTAACTTTCCAACTAGGAATAGTATCTGAATTGGAAATTTCATTGCCAGTTGAGAAAAATAAAATTTACTTACTTACTTACTTACTTACTTACTTACTTACTTACTTACTTACTTACTTACTTACTTACTTACTTACTAATTTGCTTTGATTACTAACTTAATTTTTATATTTTAGTTTATATA
>JALRGZ010000166.1 GCA_023253295.1 Flavobacterium sp. | reverse complement strand
ATAGATGAAATATCCTGACTTCCTTCTCCAAAGAACTCCATTTGCATGGTTGCAGGCAACATATACTGCACCAAGAAAAAACAACTTATTGCCGTTAAGATAATTGCTACCCAATTTCCAATATTCAAAGCTTTTTGAACTTGAGCTTCCTTAGCATTATCATCCGAAATTTTCACTAAAACAGTTCCTATAATCGAAAACAAAATTCCAAAACCAGCGATAGACATTGGCAACAAAATTGGTCCAATTCCACCAAAAGCATCCTGGATATTTCCTCCCATATCTTTAATCACATAGTTTCCTAAAACCATAGCAGCCAAAACCGTAGCTACATAAGAACCAAATAAATCAGCTCCCATCCCGGCAACATCCCCAACATTATCCCCAACATTATCAGCAATAGTAGCCGGATTACGCGGATCATCTTCGGGAATACCTGCTTCTACTTTCCCAACCAAATCAGCTCCCACATCGGCGGCTTTAGTATAAATTCCACCCCCAACACGGGCAAACAAAGCGATAGATTCTGCTCCAAGTGAGAAACCAGCAAGTGTTTCCAGAACCACCGTCATATCTTCTGACGAAGTCCAGGAACCATTCATGAAAAAATTAAAAAAGAAGATAAAAAAGGAAGTCAAACCTAAAACAGCTAAACCAGCCACTCCCAAGCCCATTACTGTTCCGCCTCCAAAAGAAACTTTTAATGCCTGAGGCAAACTACTACGGGCTGCCTGAGTGGTTCTTACATTAGTTTTGGTAGCTATCTTCATTCCCATATTGCCTGCCAAGGCAGAAAAGAATGCTCCAACAACGAAAGCGACTACTATTAATAAATGCGTTTTAACACCTGGTAAAAAAGTAATACCTGCTAAAACAATACTGGCAAAAAAAACAAAAACAGCCAATAATCTGTATTCAGCTTTAAGAAAGGCCAAGGCTCCCTCGTAAATATAATCCGAAATAGCAGCCATTTTTCCGTCTCCGGCGTCTTGTTTTAAAACCCAAGCTCTTTTTAGAAACATAAAAGCCAATCCAACTAATGCCATAATTACAGGCACCCAAATCATAATTGTATTCATAAATTCGTTTTGGTTAAGGTTAATAATCAACAGTATACAAACGAATTTAAACAAAAAAAGCAATACTCTTTGAAGAATATTGCTTTTTTTATAAAATAAATGAAGGAAATTATTTAATACTAAATAAACCTTCTGGTTTGTTTTCTATTTGCTCAAAACGTTCTGTACATTGTCTCAAGATTTCGATTGCCTCATTAACATCTCCCCATCCTTCAACATCTACTTGTTTATTTTCAAGATCTTTGTACACTTGGAAGAAATGCTCGATTTCTTTCAATAAGTGCGGATTAACATCTGATAAATCATTTAATTTATTCCAAATTGGATCAGAAACAGGTACACAAACAATTTTCTCATCCGGTCCTTTATCATCCGCCATATGGAAAACACCGATAGGTTTCACTTCCATAACACAACCTGGGAAAGTAGGCTCATTTACTAAAACTAAAACATCTAATGGATCACCATCTAAAGCTAAAGTTTCAGGAATAAATCCGTAATCAGCTGGATACATCATTGAAGAGAATAACATTCTGTCAAAACGCATTCTTTTGATCTCAAAATCGTATTCATACTTATTTCTACTTCCTCTTGGTATTTCGATAAGAACATCGAAAGTGTTTATTTTGTCTGCAGTCATTTTATTAATTATCTTAAGTTGATTTTTATTTTGGGCACAAAAGTAAGTCAATTACTCATTTATAGCAAAACATTTCTAGCTAAAAGACACTTAACACTTCTGATTATCATTTCTTTTTTTTAGAAATAAAAACCAAACGCCCCTTTTACCGAAAACTTCTGTGCATCAGGAGCATTCAAATAATTCCCTCTCCAGGTAAAATCGATTCGGAAAACTTTGAAAATATTACCAATCCCTGCACTATACTCCCAATACATATTTTCAGGAGCTGTATAAGTCAGACCAGAAGCATTAATAGCTCTATTTGCATCTGTAATGGTTCCATAAACCCCTCTAGCCCCAATAATTTCTCTCCAATTTAACTTTCGCATAAAAGGAATTCTAGCAAATAATCTTCCTTGAAAATTGTGTTCCCACTGCATTGTAGCATATTGATCAGTTACAAATTCATAGAAATTTAAGTTGCTAAAGGTATTTTCAATTGTAAAATACGATTGATTCCCAGGAATAACACTCATCAATCCTAATGGAATTGTTCCAAATGTTTTTCCTAGTTCTAAAGTAATATTTGATCGACCTAAAGGACCAATAATAATAGGTTGTTTGTAATACAATTGCAATTTATCATAGTCAAAATCACTTCCCAACAAACCTTTAAACCCATGACTATAATTCACATAAAAACGAGAAAAAGGACTATCTACAACATTTCTTTCTACACCAAAACCAATCATTTTTCGTTTTGGAGTTAACTCTACTTGAAAATTAACTTCTGATTGCTTCACATCACTTCTTGTTGTAGTATAAGTATCGTCGGAAAAATAATTCAAACTAAAGGTATCTGAAGCTGATTCTAAAGTTCTATACGAAAACCCAAGTTGGAAAGTTAAATTCTTAACAGGTTCCATTTCAACAGCCAGATTAGACAAATTTATGTTAGTTAACTTACCATTACTACTTGTTGAAAACAAAGAAGAAGAAGCAAAACTTCGGCCTAAAACATCATTTGTTGTAGTTAAACTGGCACCTATCTGTTCCACATCACGCCTATTACCCCCCGAAATAATAATTCTGTTTTTCTTATCTACCATCCATTTTCCGGACAAACCGTATTTGAATTTATTATCATCAAAACCATAGGCTGTATACCCCTGAAGTCTCCATGGATCATTTGGTCCAAAATACGTTCGACCACCGGTACGAATTCGGATTCCTTCCACTTGATTATATCCGAAAGTAGAAAAAATCGGTCCATAGTCGAAGTGCCCAAATTGAATATAGCCACTTCCTAAAATCGAAACCAAATTATACAAACGACGGAATTTCTTAACTGTTTGTAAAGTATCCAGCATTTTGTAAATTCCTTTTTCGTCTTTATTGAGGTTTTCAAAACGATTTTCTTCCCAATATTTATCCGTTTTATTATAAACCTCATTATCGATATAATTCACCTCATCTTTATAAAATGAAACTGGTTTTTCGATATTGAATTTATGATTCTGATACAAAGTAGTACGTTTACCATACACACCTTTAGATTCATCTTTTTTATTCAAAGCAAAATCGGACATCATATAATCACGAGTCAACAAGAAAACAGAATCATTTTCTACTTCAAATTCCTGTTCGATATAAATATCTTTTACCCAGTTAATATTGGCACTTTTAGTTACTGCCATATTGATTTTTTTGATAGCAAAAGTGGTATCATTTACCCAAAAATCACCTTTAAAAGTCAATTCGTTCTTACGTCTTGGATAAAACAAAATATTATAACACCATTTTTCATCAATGAAAGCACTGTCTTTTAGAATATAATTATAGGTGTCTATTCCGGTTTTAGACAAAGGACTTGTAAAACTTTTATCGAAAAAAGTCATATGATTATTGTAGATATCATAATCCGAATACAAATCCTTCACAAACGACAGAATTTGCTGATTATCACTAAACCCTGAATTCTTATTAGCCTTTAATTTTTCTTTTATCTTATTGAGCTTATTATTACCATAAACATCCGATAAAGATTCATTAATAAAAATAGGTAAATAAGTTTTCCCGGTTACTCTTGAAGTATCAATATGCTTAAAAACAAATTCCATTCCTTTGAAAAGTTTACTTTTCATAAAAGCACTATCTATGGTATTCATATCAAATTCTACTTTTTCATACTTCTCCATTTGATATTGATCAAACTGATACAAACCATTTTTACGCTTTCTTTCCCAAATTTTTCTAAGAATATCCAAAGCCGGATTATTTTTTTTGGAAGTTTTACCAGTATAAATTACCACTTCTTTCAACTCTTCGGCATCTTTCATAACTACCTTAAAGTTATAATTAACCGCTTTCGTTAAAGTAATTTCTTTATCTGAAAAACCAACAGAAGTAACCACCAACGAAGTATAATCATTTGGTGATTCAATATAAAAACGCCCATCTTCATTGGACATCACACCTTGATTACTTCCTCTGAAAACAATATTTGCAAAAGGAACCGGCTGATTTGATTTATCTACAACTATTCCGCTTACTTTGGTTTGAGCAAAAAGTGTCGTGAAAACAGATAATATAAAAACTAATGCTAAAAATAGGTACTTGTTACTCATATAGTCAGTTTAAAAAAAAAAGCTTCATCAAACGTAACGTAAGATGAAGCTTTAATAGTATTTAGGATGTATTATTTATACATTACTTTCTTTACTGCTTTTACAACATCAGCTGCATTAGGCAACCATTCTTTCAACAATACCGGAGAATATGGCGCTGGTGTATCAGCTGTTGTGATTCTTTGGATTGGAGCATCCAAGAAATCAAAAGCTTGTTCTTGAACGATATAAGTAATCTCAGAAGAAATACTTGCAACAGGCCAAGCCTCTTCTAGAATTACCAAACGGTTTGTTTTCTTAACCGATTTCAAGATAGCTTCCTGATCCATTGGACGAACCGTTCTTAAGTCGATAATTTCACATGAAATTCCTTCCTTAGCCAATTCATCAGCTGCAATAAAAGCTTCTTTGATAATTTTTCCAAAAGAAACGATAGTTACATCACTACCTTCTCTTTTGATATCAGCAACCCCAATTGGAATTACATACTCTCCATCTGGCACTTCACCTTTATCACCGTACATCTGCTCAGATTCCATGAAAATAACCGGGTCATTATCACGAATAGCTGCTTTTAAAAGTCCTTTTGCATCATAAGGTGTAGAAGGAACAATAACTTTAAGTCCCGGAGTATTAGCAAACCAGTTTTCTAAAGCCTGAGAGTGAGTTGCTCCTAATTGCCCTGCAGAAGCAGTTGGCCCACGAAAAACGATAGGCACATTAAATTGTCCACCTGTCATTTGACGCATTTTAGCAGCATTATTAATAATTTGATCAATACCAACTAAACAGAAATTGAAAGTCATATATTCAACAATTGGTCTACAACCATTCATTGCAGAACCTACAGCAATTCCTGAAAAACCTAACTCTGCAATTGGAGTATCAATAACTCTTTTTTCTCCAAATTCAGCAAGCATTCCTTTAGATGCTTTATATGCTCCATTGTACTCAGCAACTTCTTCACCCATTAAATAAATGGACTCATCGCGACGCATTTCTTCACTCATCGCTTCGCAAATGGCCTCTCTAAATTGTATCGTTCTCATATTAGATATATATGTATATAATTTTCAAAAGAGCAAAAATAAATATTTTAAACCATTTAAAGCACATATTAACCTAAATAATCCGCTCTAAATTCTAACATCTTAGTATTCGTATGTGAATATATTGGATTTCTCAGTTGTATTTCCTCAATACAAACTAATAAAAACACAACAGATACACTCCTTAGTACTTATTCATTATAATTTATTCGAAATATTGTTCTAATTTTGTAACTCAATCTTCAAAAAACATATTAAATCTTCAAAACATGAAAATACTAGTTTGCATCAGTCATGTTCCTGATACTACCTCTAAAATTAATTTTACCAATGGTGATACAGAATTTGACACGAACGGCGTACAATATGTAATCAATCCTAATGACGAATTTGGATTAACTCGTGCAATTTGGTTCCAAGAACAACAAGGAGCTACTGTTACAGTAGTAAACGTAGGTGGTCCTGAAACCGAACCAACATTAAGAAAAGCACTTGCTATTGGAGCCAATGATGCTATCCGCATCAATGCAACACCTACCGATGGTTTTTTTGTAGCTAAACAATTAGCTCAAGTAATTCAATCAGGAGGATATGACTTAGTTATTGCGGGAAAAGAGTCTCTTGATTACAACGGAGGAATGGTCCCGGGAATGATAGCTGGTATTTTAGGATACAATTTCTTAAACGCTTGTATCGATATTGCCGTTGATGGCACTAATGTAAAAGCAGTTCGCGAAATCGACGGTGGAAAAGAAACAATCTCCACTTCACTACCTTTAATCATTGGTGGTCAAAAAGGAATCGTAGAAGAAAAAGATTTACGTATCCCAAACATGAGAGGAATCATGACTGCAAGAACAAAACCTTTAAATGTTATAGAAGCTGTTGATGCTGCAACAAATACTAAAGCTGTTAAATTTGAAAAACCAGCTCCAAAATCAGCCATCAAAATGGTTTCTCCAGATGATTTAGACGAATTAATCGATTTATTACACAACGAAGCTAAGGTAATTTAAGATTTTAGAATGCAGATTTTAGAATGCAAAATGCAAAACAAAATCTCTTCTAAAACAGAAATAAAAAACACAATATGAATCAAGTTTTTAGTTTCAAGATTCTGAAATCTGAAATCTAAAATCTGAAATCTGAAATCATTATGTCAATATTAATATATGCCGAATCGGCCGAAGGTAAATTTAAAAAAGTAGCTTTTGAAATTGCTTCTTACGCAAAAAAAGTAGCTGAATCATTAGGAACAACTGTAACTGCTTTAACAATAAACAACGAAAACAATTCTGAATTAGCTAAATACGGAGTTGATAAAGTTTTAAAAGTAACAAACGACAAACTTACCCAATTCAACGCCAAAGCTTACGCTGATGTAATCAAACAGGCTGCACAACAAGAAAACACAAAACTGGTTATTCTTTCTTCAAGTACAGACAGCATTTACCTTTCGTCTTTAGTTGCAGTAAACTTAGAAGCAGGTTTTGCTTCAAATGTAGTAGGTTTACCGGTAAGCACAACACCATTTCAGGTAAAAAGAAATGCTTTTTCTAACAAAGCTTTTAACATCACCGAAATCAATACCGACGTAAAAGTGATTGGCTTAGCTAAAAACTCTTATGGTATTTTCGAAAATACATCAACATTAACTGAAGAAGCTTTCAGCCCTAGCATTGGTGATAACGATTTTGGAATCAAAATAGAATCAGTTGAAAAAACATCAGGAAAAGTATCTATTGCTGACGCAGATATTGTAGTATCTGGCGGACGTGGATTAAAAGGACCTGAAAACTGGGGATTAATCGAAGATTTAGCGGCTGTACTTGGTGCTGCTACTGCTTGTTCTAAACCAGTTTCTGACTTAGGCTGGAGACCACACGCAGAACACGTAGGGCAAACCGGAAAACCAGTAGCTACCAACTTATACATTGCAGTTGGAATCTCAGGAGCCATCCAACATATCGCCGGAATCAACGCTTCTAAAGTAAAAGTTGTAATCAATACAGATCCTGAAGCTCCTTTCTTCAAAGTTGCTGATTACGGAATTGTAGGTGATGCTTTTGATGTTGTTCCAAGATTAATAGAAAAATTAAAAGCATTTAAAGCGCAAAACGCTTAATTCAACTAAGCTAAACAATAAAATAATTCTGCCTAATAAAATAAGATAATCGTATCTTTGCTTATTGGCAGAATTTTTAATTAATATTGCAGCCTAAAACTGAAAAACATAAAAACTACATTTTTTCATTTCAACAATTATGAGCTTAGTTAAATTATCCATAAAAGGAATTTCATATAGCCAAACACAAAATGGAGCCTATGCTTTGATTTTGAATGAAGTAGACGGCGAAAGAAAACTACCTATTGTAATAGGTGCTTTTGAAGCTCAATCTATTGCTATAGCTTTAGAAAAAGAAATAAAACCGCCACGTCCGCTAACTCATGATTTGTTCAAAAACTTTGCAGAACGATTTGACATCGTAGTAAAACAAGTCATTATACACAAATTAGTTGATGGCGTTTTCTACTCTAGTATTATTTGCGAAAGAGACAAAATCGAAGAAATAATAGACGCGAGAACTTCTGATGCAATTGCATTAGCTTTACGCTTCAACGCTCCTATTTTTACATACAAAAACATACTTGACAAAGCAGGTATCTACCTAAAAACCAACCCTACCGACCCTGATAAAGAAAATCCTATTGACGATGTTATTTCTAATCCAGAATCTTTTTCAGCAGATGCAGAAAGTGGAAGAGCTTATATCAAATACAGCCTACAAGAATTAAACGATTTATTAATTCAGGCCGTTGAACAAGAAGATTACGAAAAGGCAGCAAAAATTAGAGACGAAATATCAAAAAGAGAATCTTAATTCCTCCAACTGATTAATGATTAGTTAGCAATAATCAATTATACAAATCAACATATCCCAATGAAGCAATATCTAGATTTAGTAAAACATGTGATGGAAAACGGCTGCCAAAAAGGCGACCGAACAGGAACGGGAACTAAAAGTGTTTTTGGCTACCAAATGCGTTTTGATTTAAGCGAAGGCTTTCCGATGGTTACCACCAAAAAGCTACACCTTAAATCTATTATTTACGAATTGCTTTGGTTCCTTAAAGGCGAGACAAACATTGGCTACCTTAAAGAGCACAACGTAAAGATATGGGATGCCTGGGCTGATAAAAATGGTGATTTAGGCCCCGTTTACGGACACCAATGGCGTAACTGGAACAGCGAAGAAATCGACCAAATTTCCGATTTAATCAAAGAATTAAAAACCAATCCTAACAGTCGAAGAATGCTGGTTTCAGCATGGAATCCTTCGGTATTACCAGACACCACAAAAACATTCGAAGAAAACGTAGCCAACAATAAAGCAGCCTTACCTCCTTGTCACGCTTTCTTCCAATTTTATGTTGCCGATGGCAAATTATCATGTCAACTCTACCAAAGAAGTGCTGACATTTTCTTAGGAGTACCTTTTAATATCGCTTCATACGCACTGTTAACCATGATGATAGCACAAGTATGCGACTTAGAAACTGGGGAATTTATCCACACTTTCGGAGACGCACATATATACAACAACCACTTCGACCAAATCGAACTGCAATTATCACGTGAACCCAGACCATTACCAAAAATGATTCTGAATCCGGAGATAAAAAATATCTTCGATTTTGACTATAATGATTTCACTCTCGTAGGTTATGAACCTCACGAGACCATCAAAGGAAACGTAGCCGTATAAAAAAAGCGTTTTAGACTAAACCTCTAAAACGCTATTTTCTGCTCCTGCAAATTCATTCCACTTATAAGAATCTGCTTCCGTTTCGTTGATATATTCTCCGTCAACTAAATATTTAAATTCGTAAGCTGCATCTTTATCTAAATCAAAAGCACCTTTAAAAGTACCATTTTTCAATTTACTCAATGTACCTTCTTCAGGATTCCAATTGTTAAAATCACCTACTACCGCTGCACTAGTAGCCTCTTTAGCCTCTATAGAAAATGTAACTTTACAAACTGGTTTTGACTTTACAAATTGTTTTTTAATAGACATAACTGTTTCATTTTTAGATTTGTGTAACAAAGTAAATCAATTTATTTTGAAGTCCGAACACCTCAAAAGAACTTTTAAGACAAAATATAATAAAATGTTAAAATCAGGATAATTCGATAATTTAAAAAGGATAAAATTTTTAAAACCCAAAAAAGTAAAAAAACCAAATTCAAATATTTCCGAACACGAATAAACATTTACAAATTAAATTTTATCTTTATAAACAAAAAATATCAACCTATGAAAACCGAACAACATGAATTATACGAATACGCCAGAAGACGTATAAAACAGAAAAAAAGAGTCTATTTTCATTTTGTTTTATTGTTTTTATCCAGCTTATTTTTATTTGTTGCAACAAAAGTTTTTAAATTTAATGAAGACGAACACTGGCATATTTGGCTCATTACCGCTTGGTTATTTCTATTTATTTTACACTTTATTAAGGTTTTCATCACCGATCGTTTTATGGATAAAAATTGGGAAAGAGAACAAATCGACCGATTAGTTGAATTACAAAAAAAGAAAATCGAAGAATTGAGTAATCATATAAACGACGAACCTACAACAAAATAAAAAACAATGATTACAATGATTGCTGCCACTGCCGAAAACAGGGCACTCGGAAAAGACAACCAATTAGTTTGGCATTTACCTAACGACTTTAAACGATTCAAAAGCCTAACCACAGGGCATCATATAATAATGGGAAGAAAAACATTTGAAAGTTTTCCAAAACCATTACCTAATCGTACCCACATAATTATTACAAGACAAAAGGATTATGAAGCCGAAAACTGTATAATTGTTGACAGCATTGAAAAAGCAATAGAAAGCTGTCCTAAAAACGAAGAATCTTTTATTATTGGTGGAGGTGAAATCTACAATTTAGCACTCCCTTTTACAGATAAAATTGAACTCACTGTAGTTCACCACAGTTTTGAAGCTGATGCCTTTTTCCCTGAAATCAAAACAGAAGATTGGGATTTAATCAATAGTGATTATCAAAGTAAAGACGAAAAACACCTATACGATTACACTTACGAGACTTACATTAAAAAACAAAAAACACCTCAATAGAGGTGTTTTTTTTGTTTGAATAACTCCACAATTATCCAGGAATAAGTTCTAACCTTGAAAAATAATTTGACATAACAATACCAAATTCACAAACAGCAAACTTATCCCCGAAACGAAAATAAGAATATTTGCAAATCTATGAGAAAACATCTCAAAAAAACCTTTAATACCAAATACCACGAAGATACTAAAGGAAATGAAAATTAAAATTTCCAAAAACAAATTTAATCCTAAGAACGTATTTTGCGCTTGAACAAAAACCCCGCTTTTCATCAAAGCAGCGCCGTCAAAATAAATTACAAGAACAAATGATATTGCCAACGCAAAAAGCAACCATCTGAATTGAACCATTAATTCTCTATCAATCATAGCAAAGAAATTCATTTGGTAAATTTCGACATAAAGAATCTATCATACAATACCTACTTTTAGTGATATTTTGAAAACAAAAAAATAGACACAAACGAATTGAAATTCAATTTAAGCAACAACTTATAAGGCATTAATAGTATATTTGCCAAAATTTAGAAAATGGACAAAAATATCACCCCATACAAAAACTCTTCTTTAGGCAAAAAAGAACAAGTTGCAAAAATGTTTGATACAATTTCAGGAAATTACGACAATCTAAATCGTGTGATTTCTTTTGGAATTGACGTGAAATGGAGAAAAAAAGTCCTTAAAATAGTTTCTAACACTCAACCAAAAACCATTTTAGATATCGCCACCGGAACTGGCGACTTAGCTATTTTAATGGCTAACACTAAAGCTGAAAAAATTACTGGCTTAGACATTTCTGAAGGAATGCTAGAAGTGGGAATAAAAAAAATAGCTCACAAAAACTTATCAAATAGAATTGAAATGATTTTAGGCGATTCTGAAAACATTCCTTTTAACGACAACCATTTTGACGCCATTACAGTAGCCTTTGGAGTTAGAAATTTTGAAAACTTAGAAAAAGGTTTAGCCGAAATATTACGTGTTTTAAAACCAAACGGGACTTTTGTAATCCTGGAAACTTCAGTACCAGAAAAAACACCTTACAAACAAGGTTACAATTTTTACAGCAAAAACATATTACCTATCATTGGTAAACTATTCTCAAAAGATGACGTAGCATATGGCTACTTATCTGAATCAGCTGCTGCTTTTCCTTATGGTGAAGCCTTAAACAATATTTTGAGAAAAATTGGGTTTATAGATGTAAAAGCGATGCCTCAAACTTTTGGGGTAGCTACAATATATGTTGCGTCTAAAAAATAACCTAAGCTCATAACAATGAAAAAAATAGTTGTCTTTATTATTCTCCTTGTCGCTTTCAGAGGAATTCCTCAATCCAAAGGCATGTTTAGCAAAGACCCTATTATTAATTTGGAAAACTTCCAAAAACAACGTCTGTATTTTGGATATTATTTAGGCTTTAGTTCCTTTGATTTTAAATTCGATTACAAAACAGTAGGACCGGATATCCAAGTTAAAAAAACCACTGGTTTTAATGTGGGCGTGGTTGCCGATTTAAAATTACAAGAATATATTAACCTGCGTTTTGAACCTGGTTTATACTATACTAAGAGAACTCTGAATTTCCCTAACTTTACTCGTGAAATTGATGCCGTAAGAGACGTAAACAGCACCTACATCCATTTTCCTTTATTATTGAAATTTTCGTCTTTACGAACTGGAAATATCCGCCCCTATTTAGTAGGAGGATTATCAACAACCTTAAATTTATCTGCTAATTCTAAGTCTAAAGACGATAATCTTCAACAAAAATTCAGAGTAAAACCTTGGAGTACCAACTATGAATTAGGATTTGGGATCGATTTTTTCTCAGAATATTTTATATTCTCCCCTTCTATTCGTGGCTGCTTCAGCCTGAAAGACGAACTTATTAGAGACAACGACCCAAACAGTCCTTGGACATCTAATATAGAATCTATGAAAAGCAGAGCAATTTTTATCAACTTTACTTTTCATTAAAAATATTTTAAGCTAGATTTCGCTTAAACTCACTTAAAATAATCCCTGTTGCAGTTGCTACATTTAAACTTTCTGCTTTTTGCAAATTTCCAAAACGAGGAATCGTAAGTCGGTTTTTAACTAACTCTTCTATTTCTTTTGAAATACCATTCGCTTCATTACCCATAACAACAATTCCTTGCTGAGGCAATTCGGTTTTATATATATTTTCCCCATCCATAAAAGTTCCGAAAACCGTTAAACTAGTTTGAGAAATATATTCTTCTAAATCCACATAAGTCACATTAACCCTACTAATGGATCCCATTGTAGCCTGAACCACTTTTGGATTATAAATATCAACTGTTTCTTTAGAACATAGCACTTGCTCCACGCCAAACCAATCACACAAACGCAAAATTGTACCTAAATTTCCAGGATCTCTAACATCATCTAATGCGATAATTAATCCTTTTTCAATAATTGTTTTTTCTTCCGGAATTTTAAAAACTGCCAAGCAACTATTAGGAGTAGCCAAGGCACTAATTTTTTTCAAATCATTTTCGTGGATTAATGATTTTTTACTCCCTAAAACTTCTTCAAAATCGTATTGGGTAGTATACAGATGTTCTAATTCAAAATTAGACTTTAAAAGCTCTTGAATTACTTTTACACCTTCAGCAAAAAACATTTGATTAATTATTCTATACTTTTTTTGCTGTAAACTAGTTATAAGTTTTATTTGGTTTTTACTAACCATAAAAATATGTACTTTTGAATTAAATATTTTAGACCTCTTGAAAAAAATTTCAACAAAAATATCACTATTTATTCTAATAGGAATAATTATATCTGCTTGTAACGCCGAAAAAAGAGTTCCAGACGGAAAACAACTTCTAGCAAGCAATCAAATTATAGTAAATGGTAAAAAAATTAATGATGAGGATGTTCACAATCAATTGTACCAAAAACCAAACGGTACTTTATTAGGATATCGTTTACGACTAAATTTATACAATTTAGCCAATTTAAATCCTGATTCCACCTATCAGGCAAAATTTAAAAACCACCCCGGAAAATACGAACGAAAAGCCAAATGGCTCTCGGCAAAACAAGTAGATCGTTTAGGGAAATCATTTTGGTATCATGGCATTCATGACTTTTTAAAAAAAACAGGAGAAGCTCCCGTAATTATAGATTCCACAAAAACACAAAAATCGGTTTCAAGACTTAAATACTATTACTTTAACAATGGTTTTTTTGACGTAAAAGTCAATTCACAACACGACACTATAAGCACAAAAAGAGGGAAAATCAAATACGAAGTAACAACTAACAACGCTTACATTCTTGATTCCATAAGATCTACCATTAGCTCTCCTCAACTCGATTCTTTGTACACTAAAGCCAAAGAAAGTTCCTTTATTAAGCCAGGAAATCAATACAAAACCATTGATTTTTCAGATGAAAAAAACCGTCTTTCCAGCTATTTTAGAAATCATGGTGCTTATTATTTCCAACCCACTTCTATTGTATTTGATATTGACACTATTGGCAAAAAACACAAAGCTAACGTAAATATAAACATTGGAAATTACAGTTACCAAGAGCAAGATTCTACCAGAACAGAGCCTTACAAACTTTATAAAATAAGTACCGTAGACATCTATACCGATTATGCTCCCAATACCAGTAAGCAAAACATTACAGATAGCACTACTTTTGAAAATTTCAATCTATATAGCAGAGAAAAATTAAAATACAAACCACATGCAATAACTGATGCTATCTTTATTTCAAAAGGAGCACCATTTGCTGATTACAAAACAGTACTAACTTCGAGATACCTTAGTAACCTAAAAATATTTAACCCACCAAGTATCCAATATGAAGTGGACAAAAATGACACACTTAACAATTCTTTAATTGCCAAAATATATCTAACTCCAAGAAAAAAATACAGTTTTCAAGCATCTTCAGACTTTACTCATTCCAATATTCAAGATATCGGAATTTCGTTTAGTCCATCACTTACTATTAGAAACATTTTTAACGGAGCCGAAACTTTAGAAATTTCTGCAAGAGCTAATATAGGTTCATCTAAAGATTTAGCAAATCCAAACAACCAATTCTTTAATGTTTCGGAATATGGAATTGATTTCAAATTGAATTTCCCTAGAATATTCCTTCCTTTTTCTACTGAAAAAATCATTCCTAAAAGCATGATTCCATCTACACAAATTGGTATTGGTTATGCCACACAAAAAAATATCGGACTAGACAAAGAAAATTTCACCGGAACTTTTTCCTATAATTGGAATCCTAAGCTAAACAATACAGCTCGTTTTGACTTACTGAATATCCAATTTGTTCGCAATCTAAATCCTCAAAACTATTTTAATGTTTACAGCTCATCATACAACGCATTAAATGCACTTGGAAAAGTCTACAACATAAACCCTAATTATGTCAATTCAGACAACAATCTTATCATTGACGAAGGAGCTGTTGGCTTTATTGCAGAAGCCTTAACCGGACAAACAAGCTTAACCCCTCAAGACAAAGAATACAAAGATATCCTTAGTATCGCTGAAAGAAGAGTGCGATTAAGCGAAAACAACTTTATTCTGGCTTCCAATTACACTTTCACTAAAACAACTAAAAAAGATCTAAAAGACAATGATTTCTACCAATTCAAAGCTAAAATAGAAACGGCAGGATCACTACTATCTTTGCTTTCCAAAACAATAGGCTTAGAAAAAAACAGCAACGGCAATTATGATATATTCAAATTAGAATATTCAGAATATGTTAAAACCGAATTCGACTATATCAAACATTGGGATTTATCAAGACAAAATGTTTTAGCTTTAAGAACATTCTTTGGTATTGCAATCCCTTTTGGAAACTCCGATTACATTCCTTTCTCACGAAGTTATTTTGCAGGAGGCTCTAATGACAATAGAGCATGGCAACCCTATAGTTTAGGCCCTGGAAAAACAGAATCAATATTAGATTTTAACGAAGCCAATATGAAAATTGCTTTGAGTAGCGAATTTAGATTCAAAATTTTAGGCGATTTAAAAGGAGCTCTATTTGCTGATGCAGGAAATATCTGGAATGTCTTTGACAATGTAACCGATAAAAAAGCAACATTTAATAATTTATCCAGTTTAAAAGACTTGGCATTAGGAACCGGATTCGGTCTTAGATACGATTTAAGCTTCTTTGTTGTCCGATTTGATTTCGGTTTTAAAACCTATAATCCTGCTGAAGAATCTGGCAAAAAATGGTTTAGAGATTACAACTTTGCTCACTCTGTTTTAAATTTTGGAATAAATTATCCTTTCTAATACTAATAAATTCTTATTTTTGCGAACTTAAACAAAAAATCTAAAATCTAACTAAAAAACAAAAACAAAATGGCACACAACATAAAAGCAGGTGTAGCAACTGGTGATCAGGTTCAAGAAATTTTTAATTATGCAAAAGAAAAAGGATTTGCACTTCCTGCAGTAAACGTTACAGGTTCTGACACAATCAATGGTGTCCTTGAAACTGCTGCAAAATTAAAAGCACCTGTTATCATTCAATTTTCAAATGGTGGAGCTCAATTTAACGCAGGAAAAGGACTTTCTAATGCAGCTGAAAAAGCAGCTATCGCTGGAGCAATTGCTGGAGCAAAAAGCATTCACACATTAGCAGAAGCATACGGTGCAACAGTAATTTTACATACTGACCACTGCGCAAAAAAATTATTACCTTGGATTGACGGATTATTAGACGCTTCAGAGGAGCACTTTGCTGCTACTGGAAAATCTTTATTCAGCTCTCACATGATTGATTTATCAGAAGAGCCAATCGAAGAAAACATCGAAATTTGCAAAACTTACCTTGAAAGAATGAGCAAAATCGGTATGACACTAGAAATCGAACTTGGAATCACCGGAGGTGAGGAAGATGGTGTAGACAACTCTGATGTAGATAGCTCAAAATTATACACGCAACCAGAAGAAGTAGCTTATGCTTATGAGGAACTTTCTAAAGTAAGCCCAAGATTTACAATTGCTGCTGCTTTTGGAAACGTTCACGGTGTATACAAACCAGGAAACGTAAAATTAACTCCAAAAATCTTAAAAAACTCTCAAGATTACGTTCAACAAAAATTCAACACTGGACACAATCCTGTTGATTTTGTATTCCACGGTGGTTCTGGTTCTACTCTAGAAGAAATCAGAGAAGGAATTAGCTACGGTGTAGTAAAAATGAACATTGATACTGATTTACAATTTGCTTTCACAGAAGGAATTCGTGATTTCATGGTAAACAACATTGAATATTTAAAAACACAAATTGGTAACCCAACTGGTCCAGATGCTCCAAACAAAAAGTATTATGACCCAAGAAAATGGTTACGTGAAGGCGAAGTAACTTTCAATGCAAGACTTGAGCAAGCATTTGCTGACTTGAACAACGTAAATACTTTATAATTTTAGATTTTACGATTTTAGATTTCAGATTCTTTGTGTAATCTGAAATCTAAGATCAAAAATCTGCAATCTAAAATCAAAAATGGCCTGGTTTAAAAGACAAGAAAAAGGGATCACAACTCCTACCGATCAAAAAATGGATGTTCCAAAGGGACTTTGGTACAAATCTCCTACTGGAAAAATTATTGATGCAGAAGAACTGGAACGCAACTTATTTGTAAGTCCTGAAGATGGTTTCCACGTGAGAATAGGTAGTGCTACTTATTTTGAAATCTTATTTGACAACAACGAATTCACCGAATTAGACCCAAACATCACTTCAAAAGATCCTTTACACTTTGTGGACACAAAGAAATATGCAGATCGTTTGAAAGATGTTATGGAAAAAACCAAATTGAAAGATGCTGTTCGTACAGGTGTTGGAAAATCAAAAGGATATTTCATTCAACCTACTGTATTGGTGACCAAAAATCCAAAACACACCCACATGGAAAGTGAGTACTTTGGGCCCATTGTAACAGTA
>JALRGZ010000136.1 GCA_023253295.1 Flavobacterium sp. | reverse complement strand
GCCGTCAATCGACCCCCCCGCCAGCCGTTCCTCAGCTTAACGACGACGGCCTCCCGTCACCACCGCTGGAGTGTGTGTGTCAGGTGTGTATCTCTGCCCAGGTCTTGGCGCTCGACGATGAAGTCGGCCCGCAGCCGCATTGGTGTGATGTGAAAGAAAGTTGGAATGCTGAGTTGCATCCGCCTACAAAAATTGAACATATTGTAGATAATGCTGCTAAATATGCGGATACGATTGTAATTACTGGTGGCGAACCTTTAATGTGGGACATGAGTTTGTTAACTTCAAAATTAAAAGATCGTAATTTAAGAGTGCATATTGAAACTTCAGGTGCTTATCCTTTGTCGGGAATCTGGGATTGGATTTGTCTTTCACCTAAAAAAAATAAATTACCTACAGAAACGGTTTATGATAATGCGCATGAGTTAAAGGTGATTATTCACAATAAGCATGATTTCATTTTTGCAGAAGAACAAGCGGAGAAAGTAAACAGCAATGCTAAATTGTTTTTACAACCGGAGTGGAGTAAAAAAGAAGAAATGACTCCGTTAATTGTAGATTATGTTATGAATAATCCAAAATGGAGAGTTTCACTTCAAACGCATAAGTATTTAAATATTCCTTAAGTACATTGAGATAAAAACCAGAAAGTAATCTTTTCTGGTTTTTTTGTGAGCTAAAATATTAGAGGGTTAATTTTGCTAAATAATCATAATGTTCTCCTTCTAAAATTAATTCACATTGGAGTCCATTGTCAAGGGCAGCATTTTGTAAGGTGTTGTAATCAAGGTAAAGCCAGGGAAAAGAATCTTCAGTTTCTCCTTTGTAGCGTATGCTAAATTCTAATTCTCCATAATATCCATTGGCGGGAACTTCGTATGCTCCATCTTCATCCTCGTCAAACATATAGATAATATCTGAGCTATCAATTAAGATTTGTCCTCCCGGATTTAGTAATGATTTTAGTTTTTGTAGAAATTTAGGAGTGTCTTCTAATGTTCCGAAAATTCCAGTTCCATTCATTAGGAGTAAGATAGTGTCAAATTTTTGGTTTTCTAAATTCAAAATATCCTGAATAAATGCCTTTTGAATTCCTCTTAGTTGACAACTTTGGATAGCATTCGCCGATATATCAATTGCAGTTATATCAAGTTGTTTTTTATTTTGGAGATATAAACTATGACTTCCTGCTCCGCATCCAACATCTAATGTTTTGCCTTTTGCCAGTTGTAGTGCTTTTTGTTCAATAACTGGCATTTTTTCAAAAGTTCGAAACAAATAAGCAATGCTCATTTCATCTTCTTCTGAAATAGTAGTTTCGGTAATGATGTTTTCAGGAGAATTATTGGTTTGATAATCAAGAATGGCTTTGCCAAAAAGGTCTTTCATAATGTTTATTAGCTTTGGTGATAATTTGTTTCCTGATTTGAGTAATTTTGCAATGTTGTTTTAAAAAAGAAATAATCCAATTGTAAATGCTCAAACCTTCTTTAAACGAACTCGGAAAACTAGCCAAAGATAAGCAAGTTGAAAATAAAAAGTATTTCGATAAGCTTAAAAAGAAAACACCAAAAAACTTGGACTATGTTATGCAGGATTTACATGATGCCGAATTTAAAAAAACGGATTGTTTAGAATGTGCTAATTGTTGTAAAACTACCGGACCATTATTTACATCGGCAGATATTGAACGAATCTCAAAACATTTGCGTCAAAAACCGCAGCAGTTTATCGAGCAGTATTTACGAATCGATGAGGATAATGATTATGTTTTGCAAAAAGTGCCTTGTTCTTTTTTGGATACGGATAATACTTGTTTTATTTATGATGTACGTCCTAAGGCTTGTCGTGAATTTCCGCATACCGACAGGAAGAAGTTTCAGCAAATAACTAATATTACTTTAAAGAATATTCCAATTTGTCCTGCAGTATATAATATTGTAGAAGAGATGAAAAAGAAAATGCCTCTTTAAGATAGGCCTTCATCATCCTCTTTAATTTGTATTAATATGGTTGTGTTAGTGACTAGCTAAGAATAAAACTGTATTTTTGAACATCAATTTTTGAAAACCTATCAATTGAATTTAGAATACTTCATTGCTAAAAGACTTATTACTGCTAAGGATAATAAAAGTAGTATATCAGCGCCAATTATAAAAATTGCCATTTCGGCTATTACTATCGGTATGATCATGATGATTGTTTCGGTGGCAACAGGAATCGGTCTTCAACAAAAGATTAGAGAAAAAATTTCAGCATTCAACGGCCATATTATTATTGCTAACTATGACAATAATCAATCTGATGCTACTTTGGTTCCGGTTTCTAAAAACCAAAAATTTTATCCCAAGTTTACTTCCGTACCTGATGTAAGTCATATTCAGGCTGTCGCAACTAAGGCTGGAATAATTAGAACTGCCGAAGCTTTTGAAGGGATTGTTTTTAAAGGAGTGGGTACTGATTACCGTTGGGATAATATTAAGGAGTATTTAGTGTCAGGTAGATTGCCTGATTTGTCAACCTCGCTTAATCCGGAAGTGATTATTTCTCAATATCTGGCCAATAGATTGAAATTAAAAGTAGGCGATGAATTCAATACTTTCTTTATGAAAGAAGGTCAAAATAAATTACCTAATATTAGACGATTTAAGATTGTTGGGGTTTTTAGTTCAGGTTTTCAGGAATTTGATGCTACTTATGTGTTGGGAGATATTAGGCATATCCAAAGAATTAATAAGTGGAAACCTAATCAGATTGGAGCTTTTGAAGTTTTTGTTAATGATTTTGATAATATCAATACAGTTGGTGAGCAAGTCTATGAGCATACAGGTTCGACTTTAGATTCGCAAACTATAGTAGAAAAATACAGTTATATTTTTGAGTGGCTTCAGTTGTTCGATTTTAATATTGTGGTGATTCTTATCGTGATGATATTGGTAGCGACTATTAATATGGTAGTTGCCTTGTTGGTTTTGATATTGGAACGTACCCAAATG
Organism: Flavobacterium sp.; assembly: GCA_023253295.1. GTDB lineage: Bacteria > Bacteroidota > Bacteroidia > Flavobacteriales > Flavobacteriaceae > Flavobacterium. Next base: position 760 of record JALRGZ010000136.1, on the reverse strand, counting down.
ATTGGGATTATGAAAGCAATTGGAGCAAGTAATTGGTCTATTCGAAAAATGTTCCTGTATAATGCGTCCTATTTAATATATCGAGGTTTGTTTTGGGGGAATCTTATAGCTATTGCAATTCTATTAATTCAAAAGTATTTCGGAGTTGTACATCTTAATCCTGAAAATTACTATGTAAACGAAGCGCCTGTATATATAAATGTCTTTTATATTTTACTTTTAAATATATTAACAGTGGGAGTATGCTTCTTGGTTTTATTAATACCATCATATATAATTACAAAAATCACTCCTGTAAAAGCAATACGTTTCGATTAGATTGTAGTGTAAAAATTAAAACAAAGAGGTTAAAATGGATTGTATGCTATTTTAGTCTCTTTTTCTTTGGAGCTATTTCCCGCTATTCATTTCAATCTTATTGTTTTTAAAGAAAAAAACAATAAGGATTTCCATTTCTATCAGGGCTAGGGCAGTTGCTTAAAATGCTGTTTCTACAGTTATATAATGTAAAATCCTTTGTGTTCTTTAGTTTTCTTAAGTGACTTATGTGTTTAAAATCTCCTTTTCTACTATGAAGTATAGTAATATCTGTTTTTTCTTAGTGTTCTTTGCTAAGAAACTTTCCGCTCTTTGCGGTTAAAGTAATGTCTTAAACTCCAAATTCCTACAAAACCGAAAATTTCTTAAAAATTAAACTTCATGTTATCAGTTGGTTAAAAAATAAACCAAAAATAGTTTTGAAAAGGTCTTGTTTAATCGA